>CAMKYP010000315.1 GCA_946477505.1 uncultured Dechloromonas sp.
GACGGCCGGGTCCGCCTCCGCGTCGAGAAATGTGGCCCGGACTTTGCCCGGACACGGGTCGTCGCCGGCGGCACGGTGTCCGACCGCAAGGGCGTCAATGTGCCCGGCGTCGTGCTGCCGCTGTCGGCACTGACCGCCAAGGATCGCGCCGACCTGGCCTTCGCGCTGGAACTCGGCGTGGACTGGGTGGCCCTGTCCTTCGTCCAGCGCGCCGAGGATATCCGCGAGATCAAGGCCATCGTGCAAGGGCGGGCCGGCATCGTCGCCAAGCTGGAAAAGCCGATGGCCATTCTCAGTCTTGATCCCATCGTCGAGGCGGCGGATGCGGTCATGGTCGCCCGCGGCGATCTCGGCGTCGAAATGCCGCCCGAGCAAGTGCCGACGATCCAGAAGCGCATCGTCCGCGCCTGCCGCAAGGCCGGCAAGCCGGTCATCGTCGCCACCCAGATGCTCGAATCGATGATCTCGGCGCCGGTGCCGACGCGCGCCGAAGCGTCCGACGTGGCGACGGCGATCTACGACGGAGCCGACGCGGTGATGCTGTCGGCCGAATCGGCCTCCGGACGCTACCCGGTCGAGGCGGTACGCATGATGAGCGGCATCATCGCCCATACCGAGGCCGACCCGCACTACCGGGAAGGGCTCGACGCATCGCGCACGCCGTCCCGGCCGGACGCGGCCGATGCCATCGGCGCGGCCATGCGCTGCGCCGTCAGCACGCTGCCGGTAGCCGCCTCGGTGGCCTACACCACCTTCGGCTACTCGGCCCTGCGCATGGCGCGCGAACGCCCGCAGGCACCGATCATCGGCATGACGCCGGAACTGGCGACGGCACGCCGGCTGGCGCTGGCATGGAGCGTCTATCCGGTGCTTTGCCCGGAAGTCCTCGATGTCCGCGAAATGAGCGATCTCGCCTGCAGCACGGCGCATGCCGAAGGTTTCGGCGAGCCCGGCGCGGCCATCGCCATCGTCGCCGGCCTGCCTTTCGGTACGCCGGGAACGACCAACCTGTTGCGCATCGCCCACATCAACTGAATTCTTGAAGAGGAAGAACATGGCCACCATCAACCATATCCGGGGCTACGAATTGCTCGACTCCCGGGGCAATCCCACCGTCGCGGCCGAGGTCGTCCTGAGCGACGGCAGCCGGGGCTTCGCGATTTCCCCCTCCGGCGCCTCCACCGGCCGCCGCGAGGCACTCGAACTGCGTGACGGCGACAGATCCCGTTACCTGGGCAAGGGCGTCCTGCGCGCCGTCGGCCACGTCAATGGCGAAATCAGCCAGGCCTTGATCGGCCGTGACGCGGCGGACCAGGAAGCCATCGACCGGCAGCTGATCGAACTCGACGGCACGCCGGACAAGTCGCGCCTCGGCGCCAACGCCATCCTCGCCGTGTCGCTGGCGGCTGCCAAGGCCAGCGCCGCGACACAAGGCATCGAGCTTCATGCCGCGATGGCCAGCGCACCGCCGGTCTTGCCAGTGCCGATGATGAACATCATCAACGGGGGCGCACATGCCAACAATTCGCTCGATTTCCAGGAATGCATGATCGTGCCCTATGGCTTCGAGCATTTCGGCGACGCCGTGCGCGCCGGGGCAACGGTTTTCCATACCCTGAAGAAGCTGCTGGACGACCAGGGCTTCCCGACCTCCGTCGGCGACGAAGGCGGCTTTGCACCGAACGTGAAATCGACCCGGGAGGCGCTGGATCTCATCGTCGAGGCCATCCTGCTCGCCGGTTACCACCCCGGAACACAGATCGGCCTGGCGCTCGACTGCGCTGCCTCCGAGTTCTACCGGGACGGCAAGTACGTCGTGACGGGCGAGGAGCACCCCATGTCCAGCGCCGAATTCAGCCACTACCTGGCCGACCTGGTCGCCAACTACCCCATCGTCAGCATCGAGGACGGCATGGCCGAGGACGACTGGGCCGGCTGGGGCATGCTGACCGACCGACTGGGGTGCCGCGTCCAGCTGGTCGGCGACGACCTGTTCGTGACCAACCCCGAAATCCTCCAGGAAGGGATCGACAAGGGGATAGCCAATGCCATCCTGATCAAGCTCAACCAGATCGGAACGCTCAGCGAAACCCTGTCCGCCGTACAAATGGCCCGCTCGGTGGGTTATGCCGCCGTGTTCTCGCACCGCTCCGGCGAGTCGGAGGATGTGACCATCGCCGACCTGGCGGTGGCGACCGGTTGCGGACAGATCAAGACCGGCTCCTTGTCGCGCTCCGATCGCATCGCCAAGTACAACCGCCTGCTGCTGATCGAAAACGCCCTGGGCGGAGCGGCCCGCTACGCCGGGCGGAGCGCTTTCGCAAAGTATCTCTGAAGCCAGGCTTCATCGCGCCGCTCATGCACCCGGCCGGGCCATGAGTGGCGCCTTGGCCGGGAAGCGCCGCCCCCGGCAGACGGAGGCACAACGCCTCGTCGTACAGCATTTGTGGGCACCTCTGTCGCCGACCCATGGTCAAACCCTGACCCGCAGTCGGCTTTGCGACACGGCCCCCCTCCACAAGGAGCCCACCATGCAATTCAGCACCAAGGACATCAACGGCCGCAGCGTCGCCGTCGGCGACATGGTGCTCGTCCTCGACATCTCGCCCGATCCGGAGCTGGAAGAAGATCAGATGGCGATCTTCATGGACATGATCGGCAGCCGCTGTGCCATCGAACGCATCGACGCCGACGGGACAGCCTGGGTGGCGGCATGGTGGCGGGGCAACGAAGGAACGCAACTGGCCCTGCTCGGCCTGGCGCCGTGCCAGATGGAGCGGCTGAACGCCTAAGGCCGGCTCCCGGGTTCGCCGGGAGCACGCTGTTCAGAACAGGTTTTCATACCCGCTATCCAACAAAACGACAGCCAGAAAAACATTCGCGAGATCAATCAGATACAATCTCGCCCCTTGTCGGAAACGCATCCTGGCCGCCCGACCTTCCCCCGAAAGCTGCACTCATGATCATCCTCCGCAACGTCACGCTGCGCCGCGGTACCAAGACCCTGCTCGACAAGGCATCCGTCACCATCAACCCCGGCGAGAAGGTCGGCCTGGTCGGCCGCAACGGCGCCGGCAAGTCCACGCTGTTCGCGCTGCTCAACGGCACCCTGCACGAGGATGGCGGCGACTACTCGATGCCCGCTCAATGGCGCATGGGCCAGGTGGCGCAGGACATGCCGGAAACCGAGCAAAGCGCGACCGATTTCGTCATCGACGGCGACACGCCGCTGCTCGCCGCCCGCAACGAAGTCGCCGCTGCCGAGGCGAGCGACGACGGCATGCGCATGGCCGAGGCCTACATGGCGCTCAACGACGCCGGCGAACACGATGCCGAAGCCCGCGCCCAGTCGCTGATCCTCGGCCTCGGCTTCAAGGTCAGCGAGCTGCACAACCCGGTGAACAGCTTTTCCGGCGGCTGGCGGATGCGCCTGCAACTGGCGCGCGCCCTGATGTGTCCGTCCGACATCCTGCTCCTAGACGAGCCGACCAACCACCTCGACCTCGACGCCCTCGTCTGGCTCGAAGCCTGGTTGAAGCGCTACACCGGCACGCTGGTCATGATCAGCCACGACCGCGAATTCCTCGACGCCATCACCGGCGTCACGCTGCACATCGACAACGCCAAGCTGGTCCGCTACGGCGGCAACTACAGCAAGTTCGAGGACATGCGCGCCGAGCAGATCGTGCTGCAGCAGGCCACCGCCGCCCGCCAGGCCGAGAAGATCGCCCACCTGCAATCTTTCATCGACCGCTTCAAGGCCAAGGCCAGCAAGGCCAAGCAGGCACAGAGCCGGGTCAAGGCGCTGGACCGCATGGAGAAGATCGCGCCTGTGCTGGCCGAGGCCGAGTTCAGCTTCGAGTTCCAGGAACCGCAGAACCTGCCCAACCCGATGCTGTCGATGGTCGATACCGCCATCGGCTATCCGCCGCCGGAAGACGCTCCGGCCGGCACGCCGCCGACCGTCATCGTGCGCGGCATCAACCGCTCGGTGATGGCCGGCCAGCGCATCGGCATCCTCGGCGCCAACGGCCAGGGCAAGTCCACGCTGGTCAAGACCATCGCCAACGACCTGAAGGCGATCAGCGGCGAAGTCACCGTCGGCAAGGGCCTGAACATCGGCTACTTCGCGCAGCAGGAACTCGACGTGCTACGCCCGCAGGACACGCCGCTCGAACACATGACCCGCCTCGCCCGCGAAGCGCTGGCCGCCGGCAACCGCAGCCTGCCCGGGCGCGAGCAGGAACTGCGCAACTTCCTCGGCACCTTCAATTTCGGCGGCGACATGGTCAAGCAGGCTGTCGGCACCATGAGCGGCGGCGAAAAGGCCCGCCTGGTGTTGTGCATGCTGGTCTGGCAGCGCCCCAACCTGCTGCTGATGGACGAGCCGACCAACCACCTCGACCTCAATACCCGCGAGGCGTTGGCCGTGGCGCTGAACGAATTCGAAGGCACGGTCATGCTGGTCAGCCACGACCGCGCCCTGCTCCGCTCGGTGTGCGACGAATTCTGGCTGGTCTCCAAGGGCGGCGTCGGCCCCTTCGACGGCGACCTCGAAGACTACCAGCGCTACCTGCTCGACGAGGCCAAGCGCGTGCGCGAAGAGGCTAAACTGGCGGCCTGATCGCTGCCTTTGCCCGCCCTTCCTCCCACGCATACCGCATGAGTATCCAGCCCTTCGCCGCCCTGGCCTGCCCGCTTGATGGCGCCCCGCTGCACCGCGAAGGCAGCGCGTGGCGTTGCGCGTCCGGCCACAACTTCGACATCGCCAGCCAGGGCCACACCCATCTGCTGCCGGTACAGCACAAGCGTTCGCTCGACCCCGGCGACAGCAAGGAGATGGTCGCCGCCCGCCGCCGCTTCCTCAATGCCGGCCACTACCAACCCATCGCCGAGGCCGTCGCCCGCGCCGTGCTGGCCGACCTGCCAGCGCAAGCCGCCTGCCTCGATGCCGGCTGCGGCGAAGGCTATTAC
>CAMKYP010000316.1 GCA_946477505.1 uncultured Dechloromonas sp.
GCTGCATTTCCTCCGGCACGTCGGCGGTGACCGGCCGCAGATCGGCCGGGGACCGATCGGCCAGCTCGGATTGCAGGTCGTCGAGCGGGCGCAGGCCGGAACGGACCCCGGACCAGATGACCAGGCAGGCAACCACGACCAGCAGGATTTCCGGCACAACCATGGCGAACAGGATGTCGCGAACCAGCTCCTGGCGCTTGACCAGGGTTTCCGCGGCGATGATCGTCACCACCTGATCGCCCATGCGCCGCTGATAGGCGGCGAGGCGGATCGACTCCTCGTCGAGCGTACCGTCGTAGTACCAGCGCCCGTCGCTGCCCAATGCCCGCCAGTTCTCAAGGGGTGGCATCGGCAACGCCGGGTTGCCATCGAGCAATTCGCCTTCCGCGCCATGAACGGCGTAGAAAATCCGGTCGAACTTGTCGGTCAACAATACGGCTCGCGCCTGCTGGGACAAGGGTAGCTGGAGGCGACCGTCGACCACCCGCAACTGCTCGGCGATGGTAAACGCCGTATCCAGCAGCCCCCGGTCGTAGGCCTTCGTCGCGGCACGCAAGGCCACCCAATAGGCGGCCAGCGCTCCCAGCAGCAAAAGGATCAACATCGCCGGCAACAGCCGGTCGATGAGCATGATGCGCAGACTGACAGCGCTACGCGGTCGCATCGTCGGGTTTTTCGAGGTAGTAACCCAAACCGCGTACGGTACGGATGGTGATGCCGGCGATTTCGATCTTGCTGCGCAGCCTGGACATCAATTTTTCGATGGCATTGGTCGAAATGTCATCCTGCCAGCCATACAAGGCCTGCATCAGCTGCTCCTTGCTGACGATGCGATTGACGCGGCCGGCCAGGAACTCCAGTGCAGCCCATTCCCGGGCGTTCAGGTCGAGCGGCGTTTCGTCCAGCCAGGCGCGCTTGCCGACGGTATCCAGGCGCAGGCGGCCGAGCATGAGATCGGGCACGGCACCGCCCTGCCCGCGTCGGATCAAGGCCCGGACACGCGCCTCCAGTTCGTCGAGGCGCACCGGCTTGACCACGTAGTCGTCGGCACCGAGATCGAGCAGGCGGACCCGTTCCTCGACGGCAAGCCGCGCCGACAACACCAGAACCGGCGTCTGCTGCCGGCGCGCGCGCAGGCGCGGCAACACTTCGCTACCGTCCAGCCCCGGCAGGCCGAGATCGAGGATGGCCAGGTCGTAGCCGTCGCTGGACAGCAATTGATCCGCGGCGCGCCCGTCGGCGGCGGCATCGACAAGATAGCCGGAATGGCGCAAGGCGCGAGCCAAGCCATCGGCCAGCAGGGCGTCGTCTTCAATCAGCAGGATGCGCATAAATCAGTCAGAATTCAGTCAGTCTTACTTCATACGATAGCACGCTGACTTTTGGTTTGACGCGATGCGACGCCTACTGATTCTTTCGTTTTTCGTTCCAGGCCTTGCTTTCGCAGGGCCGGGCACGCCCCTGACGCTCCACGAAGCCGAAAGCTTGTGGCGCGAACACAGCCGTGAACTCAAGCTGGCCGATACCCTCGTCGCCGGCGCTGCCGCCGATGTCCGCACCGCCGCCCAGCGCCCGAACCCCGACCTGACGATCAACGCCCTGTCGATCAGCCCGCAATCCGGTTACGGCGGCGGTCCGCTCAAGGACAAGAAGATGGACACCCAGTTCCGCCTGGACCAGCTGATCGAGCGTGGTGGCAAGCGCGACCTGCGCGTCAAGGGCGCCGAAGCCCGCGTCGATGCGGCGAAATTCGAGCGCGACGATACCGCCCGCCAGCAACTGGGCGACCTGCGCCAGGCCTATTACAACCTGCGTCTGGCCCAGGAAAAGCTAAGCCTTGCCCGCGAATCGGCGGCACTATACGAAAAGAGCACCCAGGCCGGCCGCCTGCGCCAGAAAGCCGGCGATCTGGCGCCCGTCGATGTCTCCCGCCTGCAGATCGACCAGGCGCGGGCCGAGGCCGACGCCCGCCAGGCGCAAGCCGATGTCGCCACGGCGCAGCAGGCGCTGGCCTACCTGATCGGCCGCGATGCCGAGGCCGATCAACTCATCGCCAGCGACGGCTGGCCGCAACTCGAGGCCATCGCCCTCAACGCGCATCCGCTCGATCAGCGACCGGATCTCGCCGCTGCCCAGAAACGCATGGCCGCCGCCGAGGCCGACCGCGACCTCGCTCGCGCCAAGCGCAGCCGCGACGTTACGGTCGGCCTGCAATACGAGCGCAACCTGCAGAACGCGCCGACCAACAGCTACGGTTTCGGGGTCAGCGTGCCGCTGTTCATCTGGCACGAATACGAAGGCGAGATCGGTCGTGCCGAGGCCGACTACAACGCCGCCCGCCTGCAATACGACCAACAGCAGGCGGTCGCTATCGGCCAGGTGGCCCAGGCGCGCAACGCCCTGCTCGCCTCGCGCGACCGCATGCAGCGCCTTGAGGGCGGCCTGCTGGCCGATGCCGAGCGCGTCGCCAAGGCGGCCGAACTCGCCTACAGCAAAGGCGCAATGGGTCTGATGGACCTGCTCGACGCCCGGCGCACCCTGCGCCAGATCCAGATCGAGGCCGCCAGCGCGCGCGCCGATTACGCCAAAGCCTTGTCGGACTGGCAGGTCCAGGCCGAATTCAGGAAAGCCCCATGAAGCCGATCCCCCTTCTCATCACCTTGCTGCTGGCGCTGGCCGGCTGCTCCGCCGAACCTGAGGCGCAAAAGGCGGCCGCAGTGAAAGTTGACGGCGACCTCGCCCTGCTTGCCGAACCGGACAAGGCCAGCTTTTTGAAACTCGCTACCGTCGAAAAGGACAAGGGCGGCACCTTGCGCCTGCCCGGACGCCTGGTCTGGAACGAGGAAAAGACCGTGCGCGTCTTTCCGCAGGTTGGCGGCCGCGTGCAGAGCATTGCCGTCGATGTCGGGCAAGGCGTGAAAATCGGCCAAACCCTGGCCATCCTGAGTTCTCCTGATTACGGGCAGGCGCTGGCCGAAGCGCGCAAGGCTCGGGCCGATGCCCAGGTTGCTGCACAGGCGCTGGAGCGCAACCGGGTGCTGCGCGAAGCCGGGGTCGTCGCCGAAAAGGACTGGCAGCAGGCCGAAGCCACCGCCATCGCGGCCAGGGCCGAAGCGGAACGGGCGAGCCGCCGCGTCGCCGGCCTGGGCGGCGAAGGCGACGGGAGCTATGCCCTGCGCAGCCCGCTGGCCGGCACCGTGGTCGAGCGCAATCTCAATCCCGGCCAGGAATTCCGTCCCGACCAGTCCGCCGCGCCGCTGTTCGTGGTGACCGACCCCGCCAGCCTGTGGATTCAGGTTGATGCCGGTGAAGCTGACCTCGCCAAGCTCAAGAAGGGAGAACAGCTGCTGATCGAGTCGAAACAGTATCCGGGCGAACGCTTCACGGGCGTGATTCGACACGTGGCCGACTTTGTCGATCCGACAACCCGCACCATCAAGGTCAGGGGCGAGGTTCCCAATTCCGATCGCCGCCTCAAGGGCGAGATGTTCGTCAATGCGCTGGTCGAACTGGAGCCGACAGCCGCCCTGCGCGTCCCGGCTTCGGCCGTTGTCCTGTTCGGCAAGCAACGCTATGTCTTCGTCGAGGAAGCGCCGGGCCGCTATCGCCGCCAGGCCGTCGGAGCCGGCGCCGAGCGCGACGGCCTGATCGACATCACCGCTGGCCTCAAGGAAGGCGACAAGGTCGTCGTCGAGGGTAGCCTGCACCTGCTCAAATACTTCAAGCCTGCCTCACTCGTCGAGAAACAGGCGGCCAAATGATCAAGCGCATCGTTCACTTCGCGCTCCATCAGCCGCTATATATCCTTCTCGGGCTGGTGCTGTTCATCGGCATCGGCATCACCTCGTTCCGTTCGCTGCCGATCGAAGCCTTCCCGGATGTCACCGACACGCAAGTGACGATCATTACGCTTTACCCGGGGCGAGCCCCGCAGGAGGTCGAAAAGCAGGTCACCATTCCGCTCGAAATTGCCCTTTCCGGCGTGCCGAACTCGATCCGCATGTTCTCGCACACCCAGTTCGGCCTCTCCTTCATCGTCGTCACCTTCGACGAGAAGCCCAGCCTGTTCATGGCCCGGCAATTGATTCAGGAACGCCTGCGCGGCCTCGACCTGCCGCCCGGCGTCGAACCGGAACTGGCGCCACCGGCCACCGCCACCGGCGAAATCTTCCGCTACCGCCTGGAGGCTCCCGGACTCAAGCCAACCGAAATCCGCGCCATCCAGGACTGGGCGGTCGTCCGCCAGATCAAGCAGGTGCCGGGAATCGCCGATGTGGTGTCGCTGGGCGGGCCGATCCGCCAGTACGAGGTGCGCCCCAACCTGGCCAAACTGCGCGACTACAAGATCACCCTCGGCCAGCTGTTCAACGCGCTGCAGCGAGCCAACGCCAATGCCGGCGGCGGCTCGGTAGCCCAGGGACGCCAGCAGTTCCTGATCCGCTCGCTCGGCCTGTTGCGCTCGTCGGCCGATATCGGCCAGGTCGTCGTCGCCGAGAACAAGGGCACGCCCATCCTCGTCCGCGACATCGCCGACGTGGTCGAATCGCGGGTGCCGGAACAGGGTATCGTCGGCATCAGCGATGCCAACGGCGACCAGGACGACGTGGTGTCCGGCATCGTGCTGCTGCGCAAGGACGAAAATCCGTCGATGGTCCTCGACGCGCTGAAGGCCAAGGTTGATGCGCTCAACAATGGCGGTCTGCCGCACGGCGTGCAGATCGTACCTTTCTACGACCGCTCGTGGCTGATCAGCAAGACGCTGAAAACCGTCTTCGTGAACCTGCTCGAAGGCGCCCTGCTCGTCACGCTGGTGCTCTACCTGTTCCTCGCCGACATCCGGGCGGCGGCCATCGTTGCGTCGATCATTCCGCTCGCCCTGCTCGGGACTTTCATCGGCCTGTCGGTTGTCGGCATTCCGGCCAACCTGCTGTCGCTGGGCGCCATGGA
>CAMKYP010000317.1 GCA_946477505.1 uncultured Dechloromonas sp.
CAAATTCAGCCGCTGTGAACAGAGGGAAAGGCTTCTTTTTGTTAGCGGCTCTAAGTCCGCAAATAAGCCAAGGTCAGATCACTATCGGCGTTGACAGCGGAACGACGCGCCGACAGCAGTTCGTTTTCGGTATCGAGAAGGTCCAGCAGGGTACGCTGGCCGACATTGAACTGGTCGCGGTAGGCATCGCGCGTCTTCTCGAGCATCGACACCTGGCGGGCATGGTGTGCCGATTGCTCTTTCAGGCGCAGGACGTCGTTGTAGGCGATCAGCAGGGTCTGGCGGGTATCGCGACAAGCCTTCTCACGCATGTCGAAAGCCAGATTTTTCTTTTCGATGGTCTGCTTTTCGCGGGCGCGGTCGGAACCGCCATTGAACAAATTCCAGCTGACCACCAGTTCGGCCACGTTGTAGTCGCGCTGACCGGTATCGCCGAGATAATTGCGAGTCTGGTCGGTACGTGCCCGGAAATCGAGCTTGGGCGAATAGGCCGCACGACGCGCATCGATTTCATACTGACTGGCTTCGATGTTTTCGCTGGCCGCCAGCAAGGCCGGGTTATTGCGATGCAGGGTATCGAGCGCAACCTTGGCCTGTGTCGGGAAGGCACCATTCACCTGCGTCGGCGCAATGATCGTACCACTCGGCTGGGTACCAACGAGGCGCTGGTAGCGCGCCGACACATCGTGCAAATTGGCGTTTTCGGTCACCAGATTGATTTCGGCCAGAGCCAGACGGCTACCCGCCTGCTCAAGGTCCACACGACGCCCGACTCCGCTCAGTACACGACGTTGAATCTGTTCATGGGTTGCCTTGTGCTGGACATAGTTGTCCTTGGCAAGATCGACGAGATGGCGGTAGCGAAGGACATCAAGATAAGCACGAGAGGCTTCGAGGGCCACGCTTTCCGATGCATCGAGCAATTCGTAGTAGCGAACCAGCCTGGCCTTGTCGAGTCGGCGCACCTCGCTGCGTGTCGCAAACCCGTCGAACAACATCTGGTTCAGACTGAGCATGTAGCCAGTGCGGTTGTAATCCCGCTCGGCCGCCGACGGCGTGCGCAGACTCTCCCGCCCGCTACCGGCTGTCAGATCAATACGCGGGAAATAGCCGCCACGGGCCACGCCGATTTCCTCTTCGGCGGCCCGATAGTTGTGCCACTTGGAGGTTACTTCCGGACTGTTGATGACGGCACGTTGCGCCACATCCTTCAGCGTCGCCTGAACAGGTGCGGAGGAAGAAGAAACCTGAGCAAACGCCGGCATAGCGGAAAGCATGCAAAGGAGGGCAATGGCTTTATTGTTCATGGGAGGCAACCAGAAAGTTGAAGCTTGAAGCCGAGCATGGCGCAATCGACCAAGGTAAAAATAAGCTTGAAACGATCACAACTCGGCCTTAATGCCCGCAATTATAGGTAGCACGTCCTATGTGATTGTAAGAATTCGTAAAACCAACCGAGAAATAAATCACACACCAGCCAAGATTTTGAGTCTTCGGCACCTTCAGCGCCGGCAAAAAGTCGCACCAGAAGAGACAAATTCGGGCTTTCGCCCCTATGCCCATAACCGCGGCCTAGATAACACCAATGACAACTTCAGACCAAAAAACAAAAAATTGCCAATCAACCAAAAAACAACACAAAACCGACCAATGAACAGCCCTTAACAAAAACGCAACAACTTGAATAAAAACACTTATTTCAATGACAAATAAATTTTGATTTAACTGTGAAAATCAAATTTTTTCACATTATCTGCATCCCTCCCTACGCCTAGCGGACAAATAACACACTTATGCGAAATACCGGACAGGCAACCAAGAACAGGGGAAAAGCCTTTCTCCACGTGACCCAGCTTAATGAACAGGCCATCAGCCCAAGCGCAGCGCTCGAACTTTCCGGTACAGCGTCCGCTGACTGATCCCCAAACGTTCGGCCAGGCCGGCCGTGCCATGCTCCGGCCGCGACTTGAGCCAAGCGAAATAACGACGCTCCAGTTCCGCCAGGGGAAGCACTTCGTCGACCACGAAATCACCCTCTGCCGAAACAGCCTTGGTGGGCTGCTCATCAGCCAGTTCGGTCAGATGCGAGCGATCGATCACATCGCCATCGGCAAGCAAGCTGGCCCGCTCGATCAAATTTCGCAGTTCGCGGATATTGCCCGAAAACCGTCGCCCCGACAGCCACGCCAGGGCTTCCGCCGAGATACGCCGGCCGGCGCGTCTATCAACACGCTCGAGCAGCGATTGGGCAAGCAGCGGGATGTCGTCGCTGCGCTCGTGCAACGCCGGCGTGCGAATCGGAAAAGTGTTGATCCGGAAATACAGGTCGCGGCGAAAGCTTTCGGCCTGCACCATGGCGTGCAAATCGCGATGCGTGGCCGTCACCAGCCGGAAATCCACGGGTAACCAGTCCACTCCGCCAACCCGGCGATATGTCCCGGTTTCCAGCAAACGCAGCAACTTGACCTGCAGTGCTAGCGGCAATTCGCCGATCTCGTCGAGAAACAGGGTGCCACCGGAAGCAGCCTCGACCAACCCCTGCTTGCGCGTCATCGCACCGGTGAATGCGCCTTTCTCGTAGCCAAACAACTCGCTCTCGAATAGCGTTTCCGTCATGCCGGCACAATCGACCGCCACGAACGGTCCATCCTCGCGCGCACTGGCTTCGTGAATGGCACGCGCCACCAGTTCCTTGCCGGTCCCCGTTTCGCCGAGCAACAGGACCGCCG
Organism: uncultured Dechloromonas sp.; assembly: GCA_946477505.1. Classification (GTDB taxonomy): domain Bacteria; phylum Pseudomonadota; class Gammaproteobacteria; order Burkholderiales; family Rhodocyclaceae; genus Azonexus. Next base: position 2,730 of record CAMKYP010000317.1, read on the forward strand.
CATTCGAATTGGCGACCCGCAGGATTTTTTCGAGCATCCCGACAAAAGCCGGCGAGCGCCCGACGAGTCCCTGCGCGGCTGCCCGGCTGCTGGCCTGGCGCACGACCCGCATGGTCTCGACAAAATAGACGATACGCCCCAGCGCGTCGCGGATCGGCGTCGTTTCGACGGCGACATGCTCCTCGCCGCGCGGCGTGTGATGCAGGTGCAGGACGCGCTGCGCCCCCCCGCTCTCCATGCTCAGCCGGAGCGGACAGGACTCCCCGGCTTGATCGCAAGGGACGTCGAAATGGTGCGATACCTCGTAGCAAAAGCGACCGGGCAACGCCTTGCCCACGCCGAATTCGCGCATGTACGCCGCGTTTGCAGCAACGATCCGGTAATCGGTACCCATCACGATACGTGGCTCCGGCAGGCCGTCGAGAAAGGAAATGAGTTCACTCAGCACAGGATCAGTCATGTCAATTTTGTCACCAACGTCAGCCAGAGATGACATTATTGGCACAAGCCCCCCTGCCAACACAAGCGCCACGCTCTCGAGCAACGACAAGGCATTGATTCAATGGAACTTAGCAAAGCCAATGACGACAGGCATGCATCTTGATAAGAAGCCCGACGGAAACCGGCGAAAGGCTGCTCCCGACGCGCTCCTCAGCACACACAAGGACAACCATGGGCGGCATCGAAAATCCAACTGGCGGCATATCCCCCTTAGTTCGCCCCGCAGGCAAGCTTGATGCGGCCAGTTGGCTCCGATATCGCCCATCCCGGTTTCCACCCCGATTCATAACCAGCCCCACGCCAAACGAGGACCGATGAGCCAGCCCGAAGCCACCACGCAACCGGAGAACGTTGTCAAAGTCTCCTTTTACGAAAAGCGCAAGAAGATATTCGCCAAGGGTATCCGAGGTTATTTCGACAACTGGCGGATCGCCCTCGTCCTGCTCACCCAGGCCATCTTCTACGGCGGCCTGTGGCTGGAATGGAACGGACGCCAGGCCATCCTGCTGCACCTGGTCGAGCGCAAGTTCTATATCTTCGGCGTCGTTTTCTGGCCGCAGGACGTGATCTACCTCGCCGCCCTGCTGATCGTTTCGGCCTACGCCCTGTTTCTCGTCACCGCCATCGCCGGACGCCTGTTCTGCGGCTACGCCTGCCCGCAAACGGTCTACACCGAACTTTTCATGTGGATCGAAAACTGGATCGAAGGCGACCGCAACGCCCGCATCAAACTCGACAAGGCCCCACTCGACGCGCGTAAGCTGAGAATCCGGGGGATCAAGCACGCGCTTTGGCTGCTGCTCTCGCTGTGGACGGGCTTCACGCTGGTCGGCTATTTCACGCCGGTCAGCGAACTGATCAACAACGTGCGGACCGGCAACCTCGGCCCGTGGGAGACCTTCTGGATCTTCTTCTACGGCGGCTTCACCTACCTGATGGCCGGCTTCATGCGCGAACAGGTCTGCAAGTACATGTGCCCCTACGCCCGCTTCCAGAGCGTGATGTTCGACCCGGATACGCTGATCATCACCTACGATCCGGAGCGCGGCGAAACGCGCGGGGCGCGCAAGAAGGGCGTCGACGCCAAGGCAGCGGGACTGGGAGACTGTGTGGACTGCGGCCTGTGCGTCCAGGTCTGCCCGACCGGCATCGACATCCGCAACGGCCTGCAGTACGAGTGCATCGGTTGTGCCGCCTGCATCGACGTTTGCGACCAGGTGATGGACAAAACCGGCCAGCCGCGCGGCCTGGTGCGTTACTCGACCGAAAATGCGATGTCGCAGCACCTCGACCGCAAGGCCATCCTGGCCCATATCGTTCGCCCGCGCATCCTGCTGTACTCGGCCATCCTGGCGATCATTCTCGGCGCCTGCGCCTGGTTCCTGGCGAACCGGATTCCGCTCAAGGTGGACATCATCCGCGACCGTTCGATACTGGCCCGCGAAGCCGACGACGGCCGCATCGAAAACGTCTACATGCTGCAGATCATGAACACCGAGGAGCGCCCCCACCGCTACCGCATCAGCGTAGACGGCCTGCCCGGCGCCGAGATTGCCGGAAATCCGGAGGTCGACGCCGCAGCGGCCGGGCTGACCTCGCACAACACCATCGTCCGCGTGCCGCCCGATGCCGGCAAGGTCGGCTCCAACCCCATTCACTTCGATATCGTCGCCGTCGACAACCCCG
>CAMKYP010000318.1 GCA_946477505.1 uncultured Dechloromonas sp.
GGGTCTGCAGCGGAAGTCGCTGGCGGTCGATCGGTCCGGGGCGCTGGTTGGTCAGCCCGAAACTGCCGACAACCCCCGGGGGCTGAGGCACGATGTCGGCGACTACGTTGAGGTCGGCACGCGGGGCGTCGGCTACCCAGCTGGCCGGATCGATATGGTCGAGTTGCAGGCGGGCGCGGGCGAACGGTGCCGTGGCAAAGGGCGTCAGCGACACGTCGGCATGGCCGTCGATGCCCTGGGTGGCAACGATGGCCAGTTCGATCCGCTCCAGTTCGCCGCCGGCGGTTGCGGCCAGGGCGAGTGGGCGCTGCTCGAGCTGGCCGCTGAGCGTGAGCGTGCCGGACAGCGGGAAGGGGGCCTGGCCATCAAGGCGAGCCTGCGCTTCGACGGCCACATCGGCCAGGCGCAAGGCCAGCTGCTCGACATGGTGTTGGCGCCCATCGCTCGCCAGGCGAGCGCTGACGCCTTCGGCGAGTCGATTGCCGTTGACGCTCAACATGCCCAGGGTTACGCGCTCGATGGCGATGGTAAGCGGGAGCGTCAGCTTGTCCGGTGGCAGCAACGGAGCATCGCTGGCGGGCTGCTGGATTTCCAGGCTCTCCGCCTTCAGTTCGGTTATCCGCAGTTGGCCGTAGAGCAAGGCGCTTGGCGACCAGTCGAGGTGAATGTCGGTGATGGCGATTCGCTGACCGCCGTCTTGCCAGCTTAGCCCGGCGATGTCGAGGGGGCCGCTCAGGCTGCCTCGCGCGTCCTCAGCCTGCAAGCGCCCGGAACTGGCTTGCGCAGCTAAACGAAGGGCCGTTTGCAGGCCGCTTTCGCTGCCCGCCAGCCAGGCGGCGGCAGCAAACAGGAAAACGCTGGCGAGGAGGGCGAGAAGGACAATGCGGCGCAACATGTCAGAACGGGATGGCCAGTGCGAAATGGAGCTGGAAGCCGCGGACACGCTCGCCGTAGGCCAGGTCGACGCCGATCGGGCCGGCCGGACTGCGCCAGCGGGCGCCGAGTCCGTAGCCGACGGCGAGGCGGGCATCCTGGCGCGTATCGAAGGCATCGCCGGCATCGACGAAGGCGGCGATGCCCCAGTCCTCGTCCAGCCAGTGTGTTATTTCGGCACTGGCGATACCGAGGTAGCGGCCGCCGACCGTCGCTGCGCCTTCCTTGACGCCCAGGCTCTGGTAGGCGTATCCGCGTACCGAACTGGCTCCGCCGGTCCGGAACAGGTAGTCCTGCGGGATATGGCGGCGGGAATCGGCCAGCGTGGTGCCGATTTCCCCGCGCAGGGTCAGCGTGTTGTGTTGTCCGAGCGGAATGTAGTGCTGGATGCGGCCGTGGAGGCGGACGAAATCCTTGTCGGACAGTGCGGCGCGGGCGCCGCCGCCGATTTGCATCTGCAGAACCGTTCCCCGGCGCGGATCGAGCAGGTTGTCGACGCGCCGCCAGGTCCACATCGCGTTGGGCACCAGCGCCCGGCTGGTCTCTGACTGGGCGCCGTCGGGTTCGCGCAATTCGGTCTGCCAGTTCAGCGACAGGCGTTGCTCGACGCTGCCGCGTTGCTGCACGGTCTGCGCCCCCAGGGCGTAGCGTTCGGTTTTCAGTCCGGCGATGTCGGTGGTCTGCATCATAGCGCCCACGCTATTGCGGCGGAAACGCCCGTCCGGCGGCAGGAAGACATCGGCGTAGACCGTCTGGCGCTTCTGCTCCAGGCGCAGGCCGCTGTCCAGCTCCCAGGCTTGGCCCAGCAGATCGGAGGAGTGGGTGTTGAATTCGACACGGGCGCCCGTGTTCGAACTCGCGCCGGCCCCGAAGGATACCCGGTGCGGCGCCCGCTCGCGGACGCGAACCACGACGGGGGCGGTCGCCATGCCGTCGGCGTCGACCTCGGCGGCTTCGCGATCGAGCACCGCCTGCACGGAAGAGAAATAGGGGGTCGCCTGCAAGGTGCTCTGCAAGGCGTTCAGGCTTTCCTCGCGGTAGGGTTGGCCGGCTTCCACGACCCGGTTGTAGCGCTCGACCAGCGCGGGTTCGTAACGCTGCAGGCCCTCGACGCGCAAGGAGCCGAAGCGGTAGCGCGGCCCGGCATCGTAATGGGCGCTCAGGCGGGCGCTGTGCGTCTCGACCTCGATCGTCGCCTCGCTGTCGACCAGGCGGGCGTCGGCGTGTTCGAAGGCGAGCAGGCGGGCGAGTACCTGCTGCTTGGCTTCGTTCCAGTCCGCCTGCCGGAAAGGCTGACCGACCGGCAGGCGCCAATCGCGCTGGAGTTCTTCCCGGGTCGTGGCGGCGACCGGTCCGTCCAGGCTCAGCGTGACGGCCTTGACCAGGGTGCGTGGCCCGGGGTCGAGGTTCAGGCGCAGCCCGTCGTCGGTATCCGTGAATTCGAAGGTCGGCGTGAAATAGCCTTCGGTGGCCAGAATTTCGCTGAGCGTGCCCTGCAGGCGCTGCGTATTGCCGGCCTCCTCCGGCAGATAGGGCGCCAGCAGTTCGTCGATGTCGTCCGGCGCCTGCAGGCTCAGCTCGCCGGCCGCCAGCGGTGTGGCGATAGCGAGCAGCAGGGCGGAGAGGAGGGAAGCGGGGCGAGCGAACACACCGTCATTTTACGCGCCGCCGGCCGGCTGGCGGGGGGGCATGAAGAAGGTGGCCGGTTGCTGGCGCAGGCGCCGCCACAACGCCCTGAGCAGCGGGCCGTGGTGGATGAACTGCACACCCCGGGCACGCAGGGCGGTGCGCAGGGCGAGCAGGAAGCTGACTGCCAGGTTGGTGAAGCCGATGGCGGCAACGCCCAGCGCGGCCCAGACGATGGCCTTGAGCGGCAGGTCGAACTGGAAGCCGACCAGGGCGTAGCCCAGGTTGGCCGACGAGAAGGCGATATGGCGAATGTCCAGCGGCAGGCCGAGAATGGTGCCGATGACGCCGGTCGAACCGAGCATGCAGCCGAACAGGAAATTGCCCATGATCCCGCCCAGGCGATCCTGAATGTAGCTTCCGATGCGTCCGGCGCGTGCCGGGCCGAAAAGGGCTTTCAGCCAGCCGAGGCGCCCGATGCGCGGGCCGATTCCGGCGTAGGCGGCGCGGTTGTCGAAGTAGCCGGTGATCAGCCCGGAGAGAAAAAGGTAGCAGCCGGCGATCGCGGCATGCGGCAGGGCCCAGGACAGGAGGTCGAGGCTGTCGAACAGGTGGGCGCTTTTGTCCGGGCTGATGACCGGGGCGCCGTTCAGGTAGCCCAGGCCCGCACCGACGGCAATGGCCACGGGCAGGGCCACCATCACGTTGCCGCCGATGGCCGCCAGCTGGCTGCGGCATACCGCGGCAATGACGTCGACCAGGTGTTCGAGGTCGGCGCTGCGGTTCAGGCGCAGGTCGCCGAGCAGGCCGGCCAGCGTCTGGGCGGTCATCGCCGGCTGTTTGGTGGCGACCGTCATGCCGAGCAGGTAGATCGTCACAAAGCCCAGGCCATAGATCATGCTGAACAGGAAGGCTTCGCCGAACAGGGGGGCGTGCAGCGCCGCTGCCTTGATCTTGAGCAGGGCCATGATGCCGATCAGGACGCCAGCCCCAGCCGCCGAGCGCCACATGTTGCGATAATCGCTCGCCGTATCGCAGATGTAGTGTTCGCCGGAACGGGCCGCGTTTTCGGTCACGCGCACGGCCAGCAGGCTGGATAGCTGGCTGAGATAGAAACGCAGGCTGTTACGGCGGTTTTCGGCAATGAAGGCGGCCTGGGCGAATTCGCCCCAGGCATGAATCGCCCCGGCGTGCGTCTCGGCGTGCTCGCCGGCACCGAGGATGGCGACCAGTTCGCGCAGGCGTTCGATGCTCTGTTCGCTGCGCGTCAGCACATAGGACAGGTGGAGGCTGGTGCCGACGGTGAGCGCTCGCTTGCGTATCTTTTGCAGCGTTTCGGCGCATTGGTCGGCGATGACCAGCAGTTGCCGTCCATCGTCGGCCTGTTGCGCGTTGTCGTTCAGTGCATTGCGGAAGGTGGTGACGTACTCGAGGGCTTCTGCCGACAGCGCGACGAAGCGCGGCGTGTCGTCGTCGAAGTTGGTCGAGGCGCGCATCAGCTCGCTTTCCACACCCAGGCCGCTGACCCGGTGGGCGAGCAGCAGCACGGCATCGAGCATCTGCTCCTGGATGCCGCGCCAGTCTATATTGCGCAGCGCCATGTCCGGGGTCATCAGCTCCCAGAAGCGTTGCGACAGTTCGGGCGGGATTTCCTGCAGCCAACGCCAGTCGCCGGCATATGGAAAAACGACATGCAGGCAATCCTTCAGGCGACGTTCGTCGGGAACCTCAGGCAACAGCCGGTTGCCGATGATGCGTCCCCATTCGGAGAAGAAGCCGGTGCCGGGCAGGATGCCGCTGTCGGTGAAAAAGGTGACCAGGCGGCGGGTAGCCAGAAAATGCACGACATGGCCGCAGAACGCGGCGCGCAGTTCGGCATCGGCCGCGATGCGGTCGAGCATGGCGCGGTAGCGCTCGATATAGGCGTCGTCGCGCCGATTCGCCGGCCGCAGCACGGCAACCAGACGGCGGATCAGTTCCAGCGTATCGGCCTCCGGGTTGCGGAAGCGGTCGAGGGCTTTGATCAGCGGATCGGATGAAGAGGCTGGCTTGCCCAGCAGCCAGCGGAGCAGGGCACGGATTGTTGTCATCGTTTTTTCATAATCCCCAATATGGTGCGCTATGGCCGGACCGGTCTATGTTACCGGATACGGTGTGGCAGAAATCATTCGGATTGTGTGTGACAAGTGGTTGAAAGGTGACGATTCGTAATAGAATTGGCTAGCTTCAAACTACAAGTACCTACGCAAAACTTTTCCTGGGACTGCCAACTATGAATATTGTCAAGAAATCGCTGGTTCTGGCCCTGCTGGCCGGTATCGGTTTCTCCGCTGTTGCGCAAGAGCGCG
>CAMKYP010000319.1 GCA_946477505.1 uncultured Dechloromonas sp.
AACGAGGCGCAGGGCCTGCAGGCGGCAGGCATCATCGGCAAGAATGTGATGGTTGCCGGCAATAGTTTGCCGCTCGCTGCCGGCAAGTCGGCTTTCGGTGGTGCCTCGCTGGCTGCCGCCGCCGATAAAGTGACGCTGACCATCAAGGACGCCAACGGCAAGATTGTGCAGTCGAAAGAGTTGGGAGCACAGGAAGCCGGCATCATGTATTTCTCCTGGGATGGCAAGGACGATGCGGGCAATGCCATGAAGGAGGGGAACTACACCTTCTCCATTGCCGCCACGGCAGGCGGCAAAAAGATCGATGCCAAGGCAATGGAAATTGGCACGGTTTCTGCTGTTACTCGCAGCAAAGACGGATTCATCCTCGATTTGGGTTCCTTGGGCGACGTGGCCTTCAAGGACGTCCAGCAAATTCTGTAAGGGGTAACAGCAATGGCATTCCAACAAGCATTGAGCGGCCTGAACACGGCTTCCAAGGCAATTGACGCAACCAGCCACAACATCGCCAACTCGAGTACGGTCGGCTACAAGGCTTCGGTCACCCACTTCGGCGATGTCTATGCTGCCTCGCTTGCCGGTGCCGGCGCCAGCCAGATCGGTATCGGTGTGAACCTCGGCGCGGTTCAGCAGCAATTCACGCAGGGGAACATTACCGCGACCAGCAATGCGCTCGATATCTCGATCAACGGTGCTGGCTTCTTCCAGATGGACCAGAACGGGGCAACAACCTATACCCGCAACGGCCAGTTCCATCTGGACAAGAACGGCTATATCGTCAATGACCAGAATCTGAAACTCACCGGTTACGCCGCGTTATCCGGTGTGATCGTGCCCTCGACGCCGGCCCCGTTGCAGATTTCCGCTTCCGCGCTGGCACCGAAGGCGACGGGCTATAACACCAGCAGCAGCTTCAATGGCGTCAAGGCCAACCTGAACCTGGATTCGCGGCAGTCCACGCCGACTTCGCCATGGGTTAACGGTGGTGCCGCCGGCTCAACCACGGCCTTCACGCCGGATCCGCTGACCTACAACTACTCGACCGCCCTGTCGATGTACGACTCCCTCGGCAACGACCACACCATGACCTTCTATTTCCGCAAGACGGCGGTATCGGGTCAGTGGGATGTCTATGCCAACGTCGACGGGACGACCAACCAGAATAACGGCGCCGCCGGTCCTATCGGGACGCTGACCTTCGGCACCAACGGGCAGATCACGGCCGGTTCGCCGATGAACGTGACGGTCAATATCAGCAACGTCGTTGCCAGCCAGAGCAAGCCGCCCAACGGTGCGCAGGCCACGCAAACCTTCCCGATTGACTTTACCGGCACCACGCAGTTCGGCAGCCCGTTCGGCACCAACCGCCTGGAGCAGGACGGCTATGCGGCCGGCAATCTGATCGGCCTGTCGATCGGTAGCGACGGTGTGGTGCAAGGTCGCTACAGCAATGGTCAGACCTTTGCCCAAGGGCAGGTTGTGCTGGCCAACTTTACCAATCCGAACGGACTGCAGGCGCTCGGCAACAACCAGTGGTCGGAAACATCCGTATCCGGGCCGGCGCTGGTCGGCGCGCCCAGCACTTCGAACCTGGGGGTCATTTCTTCCTCGACCATCGAAGAGTCCAACGTCGACCTGACGGGGGAACTGGTCAATCTGATTACCCAACAACGTAACTATCAGGCCAATGCCCAGTCGATCAAGACGCAGGATCAAGTCATGCAGACGCTGGTGAACCTGCGCTAAACCGTCGATTGAGCCGCTGACATGGATCGTCTGATCTACACCGCGATGACCGGCGCCAAGCATGTGTTCATGCAGCAAGCCGGTACCGCGAACAACCTGGCCAACGCCAGCACCATCGGCTTCAAGGCTCAGGAACATCGCTTCCGCGCCGTGCCGGTGATCGGCGAAGGCATGCCGACGCGGGCGTTCACGGTGGATGCGTCGGTCAGCGACGTGATGGACGAAGGGCCGCTGATGTTCACCGGCCGCAACCTCGATGTCGCGGTGCGCGGCCGGGGGTGGATCGCCGTCCAGTTGCCCGATGGCAGCGAGGCCTACACCCGGGCCGGTAGTCTGGATGTCGATGTCACCGGCCTGCTGCAGACCAAGAGCGGGTACAACGTCGCCGGCGATGGTGGGCCGATCAACATTCCGCCCGACAACAACATCGAGATCGCGCCGGACGGCACAGTCTCGGTGATTCCTGCGTTTGGCACGCCCAACAACGCCAATGCGATCGGACGGATCAAGCTGGTCAATCCGCCGGAATCCGATCTGGTGCGTGGCTCAGACGGTCTGTTTCGCCTCCGCAACAACCAGCCGGCCGATGCCGACGCCAACGTCAAGCTGGTTTCCGGCACGTTGGAAGGCAGCAATGTGAATGTTACCGACGCGATGGTCAATCTGATCAGCTTGTCGCGTCAGTTTGAAATGCAAATCAAGATGTTGCAGACAGCCGATACCAACGCCCAGCGCGCCGATCAACTGCTGTCGCTGAATGCCTGATAGGACCTGAATCATGATTCGTTCCCTGTGGATCGCCCGTACCGGACTGGATGCCCAGCAGACCCAGCTGGACGTCATTTCCAACAACCTGGCGAACGTCAGCACCAACGGCTTCAAGCGTTCGCGCGCAGTGTTCGAGGATCTGCTCTATCAGACCATGCGTCAGCCCGGCGCCCAGTCGTCGCAGCAGACCCAGGTTCCTGCTGGCCTGCAGCTGGGTACCGGCGCCCGTCCGGTCTCCACAGCGCGTATCTTCACGCAGGGCAATCTGCAGAAGACCGACAACACGCTCGATCTCGCCATACAGGGCAACGGTTTCTTCCAGGTCCTGCTGCCGGACGGCACGACGGCTTACACCCGCGACGGCTCCTTCCAGAAGGATAACCAAGGGCAGATCGTTACCTCCGACGGCTATCCGTTGCAGCCGAACATCACAATTCCGGCCAACGCGCTGAGCATGTCGATCGGTACCGACGGAACGGTGACCGTCACCCAGCCGGGCTCCGCCGCTGCGACGCAGATCGGCAGCATCCAGTTGGCCACCTTCATCAACCCGGCCGGCATGCTGAGCATGGGGCAGAACCTTTTCCAGGAAACCGCGGCGAGCGGTACACCGACCCCCAATACGCCGGGGACCAACGGTGCCGGCATCGTGAACCAGGGCTACGTGGAGACCTCCAACGTGAACGTGGCCGAGGAGCTGGTGACCATGATCCAGACCCAGCGTGCCTACGAACTGAACTCCAAGGTGGTGTCGACTTCCGACGCGATGCTCGGGCGCCTGACCCAATTGTAAGGTGATCTCATGAAACGCCCTGTCCTGATCATGCTGCTGAGCTCCCTGTTGCTATCGGCCGGATGCGCGACGGTTCCGCCGACCAATGTGCATCAGCCGATGACGGCCCGCCCCTCGGCCCGTTTCGATATGCCAACCGGCAACGGTTCGATCTACCAGGCGGCCAGCAGTCGGCCGCTGTTCGAGGACCGCCGCGCCCGATACGTGGGCGACACGATCACAGTCAAGATTACCGAAAGTACGACAGCCTCTACCAAGTCCAACAACAAGTTGGATAAATCGAATACGGCCTCGGCATCGGTGTCTGGTCTGAACAAGCTACCGGGCAAGGGGCTGGTCGGACTCAATCTCGAGGCTGAAAGCGCCAACGCCTTCAGCGGCAAGGGCGAGGCGGCGAACAACAATATCTTCAACGGCAACATGTCGGTAACGGTGATTGACGTCATGCCCAACGGCAACCTGCTGGTTTCTGGCGAGAAGCAGGTGGCGATCGGGAATGAGCAGGAATTCGTCCGTATTTCCGGGGTGATCAACCCGAGCTTTGTCGATGCCTTCAATACGGTCGACTCGTCGCGGATTGCCGATGCCCGGTTCGAATACAAGTCTTCCGGCCAACTGGCCGATGGCCAGGTCATGGGTTGGCTGGCACGCTTCTTCCTTAGTGTGATGCCGTTCTAAGGAATTTCTTGCGGAGGCGCATCATGAAGACGAAAAGCGGCAAACTGTTCCGGCAGACGGCAATTCTGGCCGCCTGTCTGCTGCCGCTGTGGTGCCAGCCGGCGCTGGCCGAGCGGATCAAGGATCTGACCAGCATTCAGGGCGTGCGCAACAACCAGTTGATCGGTTACGGCATCGTGGTCGGTCTCGACAACACCGGCGACCAGACCACGCAGACCCCATTCACCACGCAGGCCATTGCCAACATGTTGTCGCAGTTGGGTGTCAACCTGACCCAGGAGCAGTCGCAGAAACTGCAGCTCAAGAATGTGGCGGCGGTCATGGTCACCGCCAACCTGCCGCCCTTTTCGCGGCAAGGGCAGAGCATCGACGTCACCGTGTCGTCGATGGGTAATGCCAAGAGCCTGCGCGGCGGAACCTTGTTGATGACGCAGCTCAAGGGAGCCGACGGGCAGGTGTACGCCATGGCCCAGGGCAGCGTCATGGTCGGTGGAGCGGGCGCTTCGTCGGGAGGCTCCAAGGTGACCGTCAACCATTTGTCGGCCGGACGCATTCCCGGCGGCGCCAGCGTCGAGCGCGCCGTCCCGACGGTGATTGGGCAGGGCGGCGTGGTTTATTACGAATTGTCGACGACCGACTTTGGCACCGCCCAGAAGGTGGTCGATGCCATCAACCGGAGCATGGGCCCCGGGACTGCACAGGCTATCGACGGTCGGCGCATCGCAGTGCGTACCCCGGAGGATGCCGATTCGCGCGTTGCTTTTCTGGGGCGGGTCGAGAATCTTGATGTCCAGCCGGTAGCCGGCATGGCCAAGGTCATCGTCAATCCGCGTACCGGCTCGGTAGTCATGAACCAGAAGGTGACCCTGGAGGCCTGCGCCGTTGCGCACGGCAGCCTGTCGGTGGTGGTTGATGCCGGCC
>CAMKYP010000320.1 GCA_946477505.1 uncultured Dechloromonas sp.
GCTCGGAGATGTGTATAAGAGACAGGCCGGAGCCAGTGCAGCCTATCCAGCGGCGGAATGCAGCAACCCTGGCTGCCCTGGGCAATCTCGAATCCCAGCAGTTTCAGCCAGTCCTTGAGACGGTTCATCGACAGGTAGCTGCCATTCCAGGGGTATTCGCCACTCCGGTCGAAACGGCACTTCACTCCCCACAGCGACAGGGGATTGAATCCGATGATGACAACCTGGCCTTCCGGAATCAGGATGCGTTCGACCTCGCGCAGAATCTGATGCGGCTCGTCGCTGAACTCCAGAATGTGCGGCAGGACGAGCAGGTCAGTGCTGTTCGAGGCGATCGGCAGGGCGTGGAAATCGCACAGGAAATCGCCGCCGACCGTGTCGCTGCCTTTCTGGCGCAGGGGGATGCGATTGGCACGCAGATAGTCGACTTGCTGCAAGCCGATCTGCAGTGCGTGGTAGCCGAAGACATCCGTGAGCATGCGGTCGACCTGCTCCAGTTCCCAGTCGAGAACGGAGCGGCCGGCGGCCGATGCGAGCCAGCGATCGAGACCGGGAATTGACATCCGGGGCGAGTCGCTCGATAGTTCCGGCATGTTTGACGTGTCGTTCATTCCCGCATTCAAGGACAATTACATCTGGCTGCTGACCCGCGGCAAGCGCGCTGTCGTCGTCGACCCTGGCGATGCGGCTCCTGTGCTCGCCAGGCTGGAGGCCGACGGGCTGAGTCTCGAAGGCATCCTGATCACGCATCATCATGCCGATCATCAGGGAGGTGTCGCCGAGTTGGTCGCGCGCGGTCCGGTCAGGGTCCATGCACCGGGCAACGAGTCTATCACAGGCTGCACGCACCCCTTATATGGGGGTGAAACCATCGAGATTCTCGGTTCTCCGGTCTCGGTGATGGCCGTCCCCGGACATACGCTCGGGCATCTGGCCTACCTTACAGAAGGGGGCCTGTTTTGCGGTGATACCCTGTTCGGCGCCGGCTGCGGGCGCCTGTTCGAAGGAACGCCCGAACAGATGTCGGGCTCGCTCGAGCGTATTGCCGCCTTGCCTGACGCGACGCGGATTTACTGCGCCCACGAATACACCGAGATGAATCTGCGTTTTGCGCTGGCCGTCGAGCCGGACAACGCCGCCTTGCAGGCCCGGGCGGAGCGGGTGGCATCGCTGCGTGGCGCCGGCCTGCCCAGCGTTCCGTCGACCTTGGGCGAGGAAAAAGCGACCAATCCCTTCCTGCGTTGCAGCCAGCCTGCTGTAATCGAGGCGGCGCTTCAGCATGGCGCGGCTGCTTGCGACCGGGTTTCGGTCTTTGCGGCCATACGGAACTGGAGAAACGGTTTTTAGGGTTTTCTCTGCAGGATGCGGCTGCGGGCCTTCGCCAGCGTATCGAGTACCCGGGCTGCGTTGAACGGCTTGATGATGAAGCCGCTGGCTCCGTTCAGGATCGACTCCTGCACCGTTTCCGGATCGGAACTGCTGGTCACCATGATGATCTCGATGTTCGGCTGTGCCGCCTTGATCTCGGTCAGGGCAGCGATGCCGTTCTTCTCCGGCATCATCACGTCCATGCAAACGATGTCTGGCTTGAGGCGGCCGACGACTTCGACAGCGACCGATCCATTGCGGGCCTCGCCGACGACGTCGTATTCCTGATTGCGCAACATCCCCCGCAGGATGCTGCGCATCATGTCGTTGTCGTCGGCAATGACGATGGAGATTCTGCGGTTATTCATGCTGCTCAAGCGGCGTCCGCCCGGCAAATTCGGTCTCGCCCTTCCTGTTTTGCTCGGTACAGGGCCTTCGTGGCAGCCTGAATCAGGTCGTCCGGCGGATTGTCGAACCCCGGCGCGGCAGAGGCGATGCCGATGCTCAGGCTGACCTGGCCGAAGGGCGATGCGGGATGGGGGATTTTCAGTTCCTGTACGCCGCTGCGTATTTTCTCGGCGACCATCAATGCGCCCCCGATGGATGTCTCGGCCAGGATGACCGCGAATTCTTCTCCGCCATAACGGGCGACCGTATCCGAGGGGCGCTCCGAGTGCCGACTGATGATCGCCGCAAGCTTGCGCAGGCAGGCGTCACCGGCGGTGCGGCCGTAGGTGTCGTTGTAAAGCTTGAGATAGTCGACGTCGCATATCAGCAGGGCGACCGGGTTGGAGTGGCGCCGGGCGCGCCGCCATTCAATCGACAGGGCTTCCTCGAAATAGCGTCGGTTGGCAATGCCGGTCAGGCTGTCGCTGGACGACATGCGGGTCAGTTCCTGATTCGCGGCATCGAGCTTGCGGGTCAGCGAAAGGAGTGAGGTACGCATCAGGACCAGGCGTTGCATGGCGCGAATCTTTGCGCCCAAGGCAATTTCGCTGATCGGGCTCAGCAGGTAGTCATCGCCGCCGGCGGCGATACCCTTCTCGATATTGTCGTCCTGTTCGGTCGGTGACAGAAAAATGATTGGCGTCCATTCGCCCGGTTTTTCCGTGGCCCGTATCCGACGTGTCAGCGCAAGGCCTTCGATGTGGGGCGAGGCAATGTCGAGCAGGATGAGATCTGGGGCCTCGCTTGCGAGTAATTCAAGCGCGCGTTCACTGCTTTCGGCACCAATGGCGAGTGCGCCGCAACGTTCGACGTACTGCTTGAGCAGGGAGGGGGTGGATCGGCTGTCTTCGACAATGAGTATTTTCATGGAGAGGCCGCGAACACGATTGTCTCAGTCTAACGACAATACTGGCTGAAGAAAACCAGTGCGCCTATCGCAATGCTCACCGCGACCGCGCCCCACGCGACCCCCCAAATCAGGGACTGCCGGGTTTGATGATGGGCGGAACGCTGTTTGTATTGAAGATAGCGCTGAACTTCACCAAGCGTCAGTATGGCCGAAAAGGCAAAAAAGATCATGCCGACGAACATGGCAATGATGGTGCCGTTTGTCATTTCCTGGCAGGAAGCGCCCGTGCGGCGCATGAAGACAAGAATGGCATCGGTTTTGAAAGCAAAGGTTGCCACCAGGTAGGCAAGCCCGGCAAACATACCAATCAATCCGATTCCCAGCCAGGTTTGCCAGCGCCTGAGTTGGCTTAATGCGCCACCGATTTCGTCGATCAACCACTTCATATGTTTGTGCTTATACGGGTGTGTGTTACTGGTATGCTAGATTCAGTGATCCGGAGCAATAGAGGCAGAATATCATGGTGGAGCGGGGGGCGAATCATTCAGTAGCATTGTTACGACTTTCTGCTGCGCTCAAATCCCGACGTAGCCTGAATGTCGGGAAATGGCTGCTGATATTTGTGCTTGTTTTCGGCGCTTTTGGTTATTTAGCCGCGCCGCCGCTCGTAAAGAGCATTTTACTTAAGCAACTCTCGCTGCAGCTGCACCGCGAAGTCAGTATCGAACGGATCGCCATACATCCATACTCGCTTGCTGCCCGGGTGAATGGGCTGTCGATCAAGGCCGAGGGTGGCCGGGAGGTGGCTGGTTTTGACGAGCTTTTCGTCAACCTGTCTTCGGCATCGCTGTTCAAGCTGGCCGCCGTCGTTGATGAGATTCGTCTCGAAGGCTTGCGCGTTGCCGTAACGAGAGTGGCCGACGGCCGTTACGACATTTCGGATCTGCTCGACGAGTGGATGAAGCCCAAGGACGAGCCGGATACCGGCACGCCGCGTTTTTCGCTGAACAACATCCAGTTGATCAACGGCAAGATCGTGTTCGACGACCAGCCGAAAGGCAAGGTGCATACGATCAGCGACATCAACCTGGCGCTGCCCTTCGTGTCCAGCCTGCCTTATCAGGCCGAGGTGCTGGTCAATCCGTCGTTCTCGGCCAGCATCAACGGCGCGCCGCTGGCGCTCACCGGGGAGAGCAAGCCGTTTTCGACGACCCATGAAAGCCACTTGAATCTCGATCTGGACCGTTTCGATCTGGCCGTTCTGCAGCCTTATCTTCCCGAGTCGCTGCCGTTCAGGCTGGCAGCCGGAACGCTCGATACGGAAATGAAGGCTATGTTCAAGGAGACTTCCGAGCAGGTTTATTCCGTTTCGATCGTCGGCGCGGCGCATGTCTCTGGCCTCGATCTGACCGAGACCAACACGGCTCCGCTTGTCGCCTGGAAGCGGCTCGATGTCGAGCTCGACAATATCGATCCGATCAATCGCGTAGCGGCGATCAAACGCGTCGGACTCGATGGTCCGGTGTTCAGCCTGGCGGTGAGCAAACAGGGCGAGTTCAACATATTCCGGGTACTGGAAAAAATGGCCGCGAAGGCGCCGGAAAAAGCGGAGCCGCCAGCTGCGCCGGGAAAGCCCTTCGCCTGGACGCTGGGCGAGTTTGCCCTGACCAACGGCTTGTTGCGCTGGCAGGATGAATCGAACACCGTGCCGGTGGCGGGAGAGGTGAGAAATCTCCACGCAGCAGTCGGCAAGGTCGACCACAAATTGGTCGAGCCGATAGAAATTGCCGAGGTGGGTTATCAGGTCGATCTCGGTGAGCGTTTTCGCGTTGAGAGAATGTCGGTCAAGGGCATCAAGATCGATTTGCCCGGGCGTCGTATCGATATCGCCGAGGTAACCAATACGGGGGCGCGTGCCCGCATGCTGCGCAACCAGTCGGGCAAGATCGAATGGGTCAGTTCGCCGGTGTTGAAGACTATCCGCGCTGGCGATGCCAAGCTTGAGGCCAAAGCCAAGGAAGAAAAACCGTGGATCGGCAAGGTAGGCAAGCTCGCCATCGAGGGGCTCGGCTTCAGGTTCGAGGATCAGACGACGCAACCGGTTGCCGTTCAGGAAATCGACGGGTTCAACCTGCATGGCGAAGGGCTGACCAACGAGCCGAACCAAAAGGGCAGGATTGCCCTGAAGACCACGATCAACAAGAAGGGCAGCCTGAATGTCGATGGCA
>CAMKYP010000321.1 GCA_946477505.1 uncultured Dechloromonas sp.
ATTCAGGATCGAGAACTGTTCGAGGAGTTCGCCGATGCACTGACCGACCGTGCACCAGAAATCGAACGCGATGTCGCCCGTCTGCGCAAGACGCCCCATGATCGCGACATTACGGCTGATCTGTTCCGGGCGGTACATAACATCAAGGGCGATGCCGCCCTCTGCAAATTCGAACTCGGGGTTGCCATAGCGCACCCCATCGAAACCATGATGGCGCGCTTCCGGGAAGGAGAGATTCCCTTCTCCGACCTGCTTGCAGAACTGATCCTGCTCGCGGTTGACCGGCTGGAACTGGCCACCGACTCCCTGATCTTGCATAAGCCGCTGGACAACCTGCACCTGCCGACGCTAGTCCAGGGCCTGGCAGAAGTTGCACAGGAAATTGCCGGACAAATCGATGCCAGCAGTGCCGATCTGATCGAAGCGGTCACCGGCTTCCCGCCAGTGCTGCGCGACATCTCCAGCAGAGCCCCCAAGACTTCGGCGCCCCGGGAAGAGCAGAAAAATGCCAGCGCCGACCTGCAGTTCTTTCGCTCGCTGGCACAGCAACTGGAAAGCCGCTCACCGCTGTTCAAGGGGCGGACGATGCGCATCCTCCGGCTGGCGTTGGAAACGAACAAGGCCGCCCACAACATCGTCGATCCGCTGCAGCTGGAAGCAGCGGTCTACCTGCACGACGTCGGCATGATGCTGCTGCCGGAATCGATCTGGCTCAAGATGGGCAAGATGTCTCCGGAGGACAAGATCGCCTTGCGCAACCACCCCGGCTTCGCCGCCGGATTGCTTCTGCGCATGCCGGGCTGGGAGGCGGCCGCCGACATGGTCGCCCAACATCACGAAATGCCCGATGGCGGTGGCTACCCGAACAACCTGTCCTTGGCGGACATCTGCCCGGGTGCCAAGATTCTCGCCATCGTCGACGCCTTCGAAGCTGTCATGCTCAAGCACATCCACCGGGGCAAAAATCGCTCCGTGCTGCGCGCCATTGCCGAGATCAATGCCTGCGACAACCAGTTTGCTCCAGAGTGGATTGCCCCGTTCAACGCCGTCATCCGCAAGACCATCGAGGCTTGATGAATGAGCATTGACCGCGAACGCCGCTTTGGTGGTGTAGCCCGCCTCTACGGCCCGGATGGTGCCGAGGCGCTGCGTCAGGCCCACGTCTGCGTCGTCGGCATCGGCGGCGTCGGCTCCTGGGCTGCGGAAGCGCTTGCCCGGACTGGCATCGGCCGGATTACGCTGATCGACCTCGACATGGTTGCCGAATCTAATACCAACCGCCAGATACACGCTTTGGGCGATATCTACGGCAAGGCCAAAGTGGATGCCATGGCCGAGCGGATTCGCGCCATCAATCCGGAATGCGAGGTGTGTTGCGTCGAGGAGTTCGTTGCACCAGACAATGTGGCAAGCATGCTGGATCGCGGCTTTACCGCCGTCATCGATGCCATCGACCAGGTCCGCGCCAAAGTGGCGATGATCGCCTTTTGCCGTCGCCACAAGCTGCCCATCGTCGTGGCCGGCGCAGCAGGCGGGCAAATCGATCCGACCCGTATCAGCGTGGCCGACCTCAGCCAGACTGTGCAGGATCCGCTGTTGGCCAAAGTCCGCTCCAGTCTGCGCCGCGACCACGGTTTCACACGCGATGCAGGGAAGAAATTCGGTGTGCCGGCCATCTTCTCCACCGAACCCCTCCGCTATCCGGAGAGCGGCACTCACTGCGAAGGCGACCGCGGCCCGGCCGGACTCAACTGCGCCGGTTTCGGTTCGTCGGTATGCATCACCGCCGTTTTCGGGATGACGGCGGCGGCACAAGTCATCAATCTGATCACTAAGGCATGAACAAACCCCGCAAGCTGCGCTCGCGCAAGGCCGGACTTCCTCCGGGAACGTTGCTCCATATCGGCGAGAAAAAGACGAGCCACGCCGCCTTCTCGTTCATCGACTTCGACGAACAAGGCCTGCACGAAGGCAGCCTGCACGATGCAGCCGCCCTGTCCCAGCAGCCCCGCCTGCACGCCACGCGCTGGGCCAACGTGTACGGCGCCAGCGCTCCGTCGGATTTGGCTGCCATCGGAACGACCTTCGGCTTGCACCCGCTGGTTCAGGAAGACATCCTCAACACGGCGCAGCGGCAAAAGCTGGACAGCTACGAGGATTACCTCTACCTCGTTCTCCACCGCTACGAGCTGAAGAAGGATTCGCTCGAACTAGCCCAAGACCAGATCAGCCTGGTCATTGGTCGGGACTACGTGCTGACTTTCCAGGAGCGCCCGTCGCAGACTTTCGAACCCATCCGCCAGCGTCTGCGCAGCGGCCAGGGCATATTGCGCAAGGGTGGCGTGGACGTGCTGGCCTATTCGCTGATCGATACCGTGGTCGACAGTTACTTCGGCGTCATCGAACAATTGAACGACTACGCGGAAACCCTCGAAGACAAGATTCTCGGACACCCCGGTCCGGCCACCCTGGAAGGCATACACCAACTGAAGCGTTGCGTCTCTCAACTCCGGCGCAACCTGCATCCGCTCAGAGAAGTACTCGGTACCCTGCATCGCGACGCAGGGGATTTCTTTCGGGCCGACATCCAGTTGTACATTCGCGACGTCTACGATCACACCATACACATCCTCGAATCACTGGAAGACCTCCGTGATCTGGCTACCGGCCTGCTGGATGTCTACCTGTCCACGGTCAGCCACCGCGTCAACCTTGAAGTTCGCACTTTGACTGTCGTCGCAACAATCTTCATGCCGGCCACACTGATCGCCGGTATTTTCGGCATGAATTTCAAGGTGATGCCCTGGCTCGAAGCCCCTGACGGATTTTTCTACGCCCTGGGGCTGATGGGGCTGATCGCCACCATCATGCTCCTGCTGTTCTGGCGGCGACGCTACGTTTAGGGTTTGCGGCTGTCGAGCCAGACACACAAGCCTTGTGCGTTCAGCTCGAGATCGGTCGCCCAGATATCGAGCAGTGTCGCCTCCGGCAATTGGCAGCCATGCTTGCGGATTTCGGCAAGCAAATAGTCAGTCATGGCCTGCTTGATTCGCTGGTGACGCAATGCCCCCGCGTCCCTCTCAGCTTCGGCCAGTGCAACCAGCGTATCGAGATGCCGCAGCAGCGCTGCCCCCTGGGCTTGGACGGATGGCACCCGGCTGTAATGGGTTAAATACATTGCTTCCGGTTGTAGCGCCAGCAAGCGATTGATTGAGGCACGCATTTCCTCGGGCTCGAATTGCGTTGGCGTTGTGGTCGGGAAAATGAACTGCCGATCATCAACATCCAGTTCCCGGTAGGACAGCCCGAACATGTCTCCGGTAAATACGGCCCCGGCCTTCTTATCGACAATACAGATATGGTGGCGGGCATGCCCGGGGGTATCCAGACAGAGAAGTTCGCGACCATTTAGCGAAACGACATGACCGTCCGGCGCCTCAATGATGCGATCGGCTGGAATCGGCAGGATATTCCCATAGACACGTGCCACGTATTCCGCGCCATAGACGGCGGTAACCCCAGCGACCAGCCTGGATGGCTCGGCCATGTGCCGCGCACCGCGCGGATGCACCACGAGTCGGGCGTTCGGAAAAGCCTGCATCAAGCTGCCTGCACCACCGGCGTGATCGAGATGGATATGCGTCAGAATCACATAATCGACGGCTGAAACATCCAAACCCAGCTTGCCAAGCGCTGCCAATGCATTGGGCAAAGCGTCGTTGCTGCCTGTATCGATGAACGCAACCCTTCCCCCTTCGACAACCATGTGGATGGCGGCCAGAATCGGGCGCACGTAACCGGCATCGAATGCCACGATCCCGTTGCCGTAGTCTCTCCAGTCAAACATCACCATACCTTTCCGTATTGTTGGCACGCATTATACTTGCTGCCTCCCAACGATTTCCAAGACCATGATCCACTTCCTGGCCGATGACGGCGCAAAAATCCACCTCAAAATTTCCGGTGAAGGATCACCATTGATCATGTTGCATGGCTGGACCTCCAGTCATCAGGAATGGTTTCCCTTTCTGGGTGCTCTCAATCCCCGACACAGGGTCTATCGCTGGGATGCCCGTGGGCACGGCGGCCACGACCTCTGCGGCAAAACACCGCCAACGGTCCTGCGCATGGCACGCGACCTGGCCAATTTGATCGACCACTACCAGATTGAAAATGCCACTGCCGTCGGGCACTCGATGGGGGCCCTGACACTCTGGCAATACATACGCGATTTCGGTACCCAGGCCTTCTCACGCGTCTGCTTCATTGATCAGTCACCCAAATTGCTAACCGATCCGCATTGGAATCACGGTATTTATGGGGACTTTGACGAAGCCCGATCCAAGGAAATGATGTCGTGGCTAAACGAAGACTT
This sequence comes from uncultured Dechloromonas sp., assembly GCA_946477505.1. GTDB lineage: Bacteria > Pseudomonadota > Gammaproteobacteria > Burkholderiales > Rhodocyclaceae > Azonexus. The sequence continues at coordinate 4,376 of CAMKYP010000321.1, forward strand.
TGCCGAAGCCGTGCTCAAATTGACGGCTTTCGGCCTCAATGCACGCGCTCGCGAAAAGTATCTTGCCGGTGCAAGCGGTTGGGAAAAGTCCCGGGCCGCGCTGCGGGCCCAGGTACCAGGTCCGCTGATTGATTGCTGGGCAAGTCTCACGGCAGCGGACTATCGGGATGTTCTGTCGAAAATCGACATACCTGCAATGCTCGTTTATGGCGGCGAAAGCAACTTCTATCGACTGGACACAGCGCGATTCGTAGCGGAGCAGATTCCCGACTCAATACTCCACATCTACGAAGGCACCGACCATTCACCCCATCAGTGGCAACGCGAACGCTTTGCACACGATCTCATGACTTTCATCGATCAACTTGCCCGGTAAGACGGATTTTTGTCTGAGTTTTGATTTTTGTATATTTTATTTTGTAATGTAAAGTAAGCACCCGGCCAACCCATCTGTAAATTGACGCGTTAGACCGCGAAGATCGT
>CAMKYP010000322.1 GCA_946477505.1 uncultured Dechloromonas sp.
TTTCAGCGCGCACAACCTCGCTTTTCTGGTCAGTTTTCAACGAGCGTCAACAATCTGGGCCTACACGTCGGTTGTCCTCGACGAACTTCCGCCTGGTGTTGCCAGTCGGGTGGCGCGTGCCCGCGAGCAATGTGCGCCGCGCTCAGAAGGGCAAACACATGCCTGGCCAGAGGGAGCAATGCCGTTCCAGGATTTCGACCAACTGTTCCATTGGGCATGGGATGACACGGAACCCGAGGATGAAGCCTGGTTGAATCACCGTGACTCAGACGTGATGCACTCGTTTGCCCGGCAGGCCTTGGCTATGGTTCGGGCGGCCCGGAGCCGCCTTGCATGGAATGACCACCTCCTGTGCCACGTTGTTTCAAGCGTTCGCGCTGGCGAACACGCGTACTGCTTTCTAGATCGTGAAATCGCCCGCCAAAAATCTCGGGAGCATGAGCCCAACGAGCCTATGCATACCGTCGCCTTCTATAAGCAGCTGAATCAACTCCTGCGCGATACGGAACTTGTCTCTGTGGCGTACCGTGCCAATGGTGACTATCGCGTATTACGCATGCTGGCTACCGAGCAGCGCAGGCGCGCCCAGCGCACGGGCCATCGTGTCGAAAATGCCCTGCACCTCGGTGCCCTTGTTAATCGAACGATCGACAACGAAGCGTGGGACTCGGAAATCTGGTTTTTCAGCGAAGGATTGTCCCATGGCGATCTATTCATCGAAGGGGGTGGCCTGGGCAGCACATCAATCAAGGAACTGGTTGAAACTCATCACCGGATGCCGGGCAGGTTCATCTTGTCCGTGCGTGACGAAGGGGAAATCGCAGGCTTCGATAAGGAGTCGGGCGATGGCTGGGCCCTCTACCGGCGGCGGCAACCCGACAGCCGTCGCGTCGCACTGGAACGAATCTCAGACCGCCGGCACAGCAAACTCGGGCCCGTGCTGAGCTTTCCCGGCCGAGGAATGACGCTTTTCGATTACGAGAAGACCGTGGTGGTCGTGGGTTCCGAAGCATCAGCGGCCAGCCGCTCCGCCTTGGCTCTCATCATCGCCGAATGGCAGAGCCAGGGCGGCGATCCCTTGTTGGTTGTGTGTGGGGAAACCAAGGCGTTTGAGGATGTCGGTTGCCGCGATGTAATGGTGGTGCCTCGACAAGAAGCCGGCGGACAAACTCTTCAAAGTTGGCTTGAGGATGTATTGCTGCGCTTGCGGCCCTGGTTCGACGTGGTTCTGGCAATCAATGCTCCGGTATGGGCAGCGGAGGTTCTTGCGCGTCAGGCTGCGCTCATAGAGAACCCCTGGCGTCCGTGGATTGTGGCCACTTCCGATGTGGGACAGCTGAATGTCGACTTCAGTCTCGACGGAAGTGTCGATGAAATGCTGCGTGAGGCCGGTCAGCGCGCCAAGGGAATGCGGTCCAGGCTGCTTTAGTGGAAGTCGCGATGCCTACCAAATTACCGCCCAACTGTTCCTTTACCGCACTGGATGGCACTGTGCTGGGGCTGAGCGAAAGCCGCTTCGACGAACGGCAGCGCCGCCAGCGCTATCGCCTCAATAAAGGGGCGACGTATTGGGATTACGCGCCTCTGCTTGATGTTGTGCGTCGGGAGCGTGGCTTTGGAACGCATCGTTTCACGGGCAAGTCGGTCGCCGAATGGGTGGCGGATTTACGAGAGCGCAAGTCGCCGGAGTTGGATCGGTTCAGTCACTGGTATGAAGCCCTCGTCGGGCATTTTTTGGAGGAACTGGCAAAGCGCCCGCGCTCTCCCGAAAATCTCTACAGCATCGAATTGGCGAAGCCACCCCTGACATCATCCCTGCCGAGTCTGATTCGTGGGGTAGGCTTGAAGCGAGCCAGCGCCGAGCAATGGGCGGCAACCCTGCGGGCAATGACCAGCAAAGGCGTGAAGCCCGAGGAGTTGGACGAGTCAGGCGTGCTGATTCGCCTTGAAACCCAGTTTTCAGGGGAAATGTTGTCGCAGGCACAGGTTGTCCGCCTGACCGATCTTCGCCACGTGACGCCGAAGTTCGTCTGCGAATCGCGCTTCGGCTTCAAGACGATGGCAGGGTGGAACGAATGCTGCCAGTGGGTGCCGGCGAAAGACTATAAGAAGCGTGGCCTGTGGGGATCCAAGGGCGACGGGAGTTGGTATGTCATCCGTTATCGGCACCGGGCACTGGGGTGGTCTGTCGTGCGCTGCCGCTACACCGACCTGTTTACGCAACGAGCAGATTGGTGGTGGGTGCTCGACGAGCGGGGCAAGCTCATTGCACAGCTGCCGGAGGGCTTCGATTCGCCTGAAGATGCCATTGAATATGCCGAGCACAAAATCAACCAGCGTTTCTCGTCAATGGGCAGGGAGCATGCCTTGTCAAAATGGGAGCGCTACTCTCTGCCGGGCAACGACGGCTATCGCGAGATACTGATTCAACTGGATGATTGGCCCGGGGGTTACAAGCCGCGCCACTATCGGACACGCAACGTTCTCGTCCACGTCCGGACAGGTATTCGGGACACCGACGATGGACGGCGGGTGTTGTTTTTGGATGAAATCCAGAGCGATTGGCATGCCGATCTTCATGCGGCAGGCAAGAATGATTCTTCAACGCAGAACAAAGCACCGCCGCCGGATGCTCCGTTTCGGAAGGACTGGCCTCTGCTGGCATTGAAGTTGATGCTGTGGTGGTCGCAGGTACAGAAGTTGGATGGTGTGGCCTGGAGTACGGCTGAACTCCAGTCTGCGCGTTGGAGAAGCTTTGGCCCACCGGAAGCACTTTATCGGTCTGCCTTGCCAGACGCCGCAAGATCGATCGCCAAGGTCCTGAATCTTGAATTGGCGCAGACCAGCATGACGGTCCGCAGCAACACTCGCAGGGTTGAGCTTGCCGATGATGGATGGGTCGTGCGCAACCGGTCTGGCGTACCCATCACGAAGCCGTTTCGCCACCGGGGTCAAGCGGAGGTTTTTGCCGATCTGACTGGAACGTTCGTTAAGGTGAAGGTGCCCGTGCTGTGGTTGTCCGATTTACCAACGATCAAGGCTATTCCGCTGTACGGCGTGGCCACGGAGGATTTCTGGCTTCAGCCTGATTCTGGGCCTGCAAATATGGAGGTGAAACGTGAATCACGAAACTGAGCGCCAGTCCGTAGTGCGTTACACGATCATGCCAGATTATGGCGGTGCTTACGGTTGGATAAACCAACACGGCCCCGAGGACGCGCTTGGCCCAAACCATGCCGATACCTATAGTTGGAGCGGCGATCACCTTATCTCGGATGAACTGCAAGCAGAGTTTTCTGCGTGGCAGCTGGAATTCGAATTAGGGACGAGAGAACAAAGGGGGCATTCCGTTTTTGATTGGCCACGCTTTCACGAAATTGGCATGACCTTGACGCGCCGGGTTAAGGCCGAATTGGGCGACACAGCAAGGGTCTTCTACGAAAAGCCGATGGAAGATCCAAATCGACGCCTCCAGGAACGGGTCGAGTTGCTATCTGATGGATCGATCGTCCAATGCTTTTCGCAGCGCCTAAAGTATCCGTTTCCCGAGTGGTTTCCACGGATGATCGTTTCAGGGGGACAGACCGGGGTGGATCGCGCTGGTCTGGACTGGGCATGCAACCATCACATCCCGCATGGCGGCTGGTGTCCCCAGGGGCGTCGCGCCTCGGATGGCCCGCTGTCACTGAAATACCAGTTACGCGAAACCGAGTCGGCCGGTTACCGCCAGCGCACGAAGCTCAATGTGCAGGACAGCGACGCAACACTGATTCTCAATGTAGGGGAATTGGACGGGGGCACGCTGCAGACGCAGCAGTTTGCCGAGCGCATGGGTAAGCCGCACCTTGTGGTTCAACTCGATCAACGCACACCCGACGAAGCGGCAGGCCGTATAACTGAGTGGCTGATTGCGGGTAAGTTCAGCACGCTCAACGTGGCGGGCCCGCGAGAGGAAAAGCGCCCTGGCATCTATGCACTGACGCTCTCCGTGCTGGATTTCTGTACGGTATCGGTAATCGAAACCGAAGGGTAGAGGGACTGGATGGCATGGCCGATGTAACGGAAGATGAAGTGGTTTTCGCCTTTGCCAAGGCATGGAATCGTCTGGAACCTGATGGCTTTTTGTGCCTGCTTTCACCTGAAGCACGGTATTCGTCGCAATGGGTATTCGAAGAACTGGTGGGCGTGCCAGCCATTTCGGCATACCTGCGAGACAAGATGCGAACGGTGCGTGCTCACAGCGTCAATGATCCAAATTCTCGAGTTCGGGTAGAGATTGGCCGCACTGCTCAAGGAGAAGTCGGTAGGCCTTGCGCGTTCATGACTCAAGGTCAGGGCAATGAAGTCCAGGCTGCCATTATTTTCGAGGTCAGTGACGGCAGAGTTTTCCGCTACGACCTATGTATTCCGCAGATCCTCGGCGCTGTCCGTTCCGGGGTATTTCCGGTTTGAAGAGGGGTTCAAAGTGAAACTGGCTATCGATGACCGTCTACGTGTTGATATTCAAGCTTTGATGCATGCCTTGCCCGTCTCGGGGTTGGAGCCGCAAAGGCTGGCATCCGTGGGAGGCTTAATAGATGTTCCCAAGGATCGTCGCTGGCAAGAGACGCTTGAGCTCCTAGAACCCCCAGCAGGCCAGCGTGTGCCTTTCATCGAGCCCGTGGGGGCACTGGAAAGGATACTTCGTCACCAAGGTGTCGCGCTGGAGTTAGCAAAAGACCAAGCGAAAGAGGTTGTGGCGCGGATGAAGGCGGATGTGGCTGAGGAACATTGGGTCAACTTCTTCGATGACCTCAAACCAGAGTCGCCAGAGTGTTTGCCTCTGCCCGACTTCGTGGCGTGGTTGCGAC
>CAMKYP010000323.1 GCA_946477505.1 uncultured Dechloromonas sp.
GATTCATACGTTCGTTTGAATCATAGGGAAAACAAAAAGGCTTGGCAAGCCTTTTGTCGCTATTTGCTTTTAGGCTCAGACATTTCGCTGACGAATCACGTCAACAACCTCGCTCGCCGACAGCGGACGGCTGAACAGGTAGCCCTGCACCATGTCGCACCGGAGTTGTCTCAGGTAATCAAACTGCGCCTGGGTTTCCACCCCTTCGGCGACCACCCTGAGTCCCAGACTGTGCGCTAGGCCGATGGTGGCATCGCAGATCACCGAACCGTCGGTGCCGTTGCCGATCTCCTCGACGAAGGATCGATCAAGCTTGAGGTGGCTGATCGGGAACATGTGCAGGTAACTCAGCGACGAATAGCCGGTACCAAAGTCGTCGATCGCAATGCTGACCCCCATGGCGTTCAGAAGATCCAGTATGCGCACCGTTTCCGTCGGCTGTTCCATGGCCACCGACTCGGTTATCTCGAACATCAGGTCTTCGGGATCGAGTTCATAGGCCTCGATCACTCCGCGGACGAGCAGGGGCAGGTTGCCATTGCGCATCTGGACAGCCGAAATGTTGATGGCCATGCGAAAATCGCTCAACCCAGCCGCCTTGAATTCCGCAAGCTGCCGGCAGGCCTCCCAGATCACCCATTCGCCCAACGGCTGGATCAGCCCTGTTTCCTCGGCCACGCCAATGAAACGCACGGGCGAGAGCAGCCCTTGCTCGGGATGTTGCCAGCGCACCAGCGCCTCCAGACCACGCACCCTACCCGACACCACGTCGATAACGGGCTGGTAGTGCAGACGAAACTCCTGGTTGGCCAATGCCTGGCGTAGGCTGTTTTCGATCTTCAGGCGATCGACGGCAGCGTCGTTCATCTTCTGGTCGAAGAACTGGAAATTGTTCCGCCCCGCCATCTTGGCGTGGTACATGGCGGCATCGGCATTTTTCATCAGTGTTTCGCCATCCGGCCCGTCGGTCGGGTAGATGGCGATACCAATACTCGGCGAAGTGTAGAGATCGAAGCCTTCGATCTGGTACGAACAGCCGATATTGAATACCAGCTTCTCCGCCACGGTTGCCACCACTGAACTTTGTGTGATCCCGGTCAGCATGATCACGAACTCGTCACCACCAAGACGGGCTACCACGTCGCTGTCGCGTACGCACGACTCCAGGCGGCGGGCAACCTCGATCAACAACAGGTCGCCGATATGGTGCCCCAAGGTATCGTTGATGACCTTGAAGCGATCTAGATCGATGAACAGCAGCGCCACCTTGGAGGCATCACGGCGCGCGGCAGCAAGCGCCTGGTCGAGGTGCCCCTTCAGGCTGAATCGATTGAACAGGCCGGTCAGCACGTCATGGTGGGCAATATGATGCAATCGCTCTTCGGCGGCGCGTTCGGAGCTGATATCCGTGAAATGCGCTACGTAGTAACGCACCCCACCATCATCGTCACGGATTACCGAGATCGACATCCATTTCGGATAGACCGCACCGTCCTTGCGCCGGTCCCAGATCTCGCCCTGCCAGAAATCATGTTCCGCCAGGCTGGACCAAAGCTGGGCGTACTCCGCCCGCGTCGTTCGCCCCGCCGACAGGAAGCTGGGGTTCCGCCCGATCACTTCCGATGCCTCATACCCGGTCAGCTGGGTAAAGGCCGGATTGACTTCAACAATCCGGTTATCGGCATCGGTCATCAGGATCGCCTCGCCGCTGTACTGAACCGCACTCGCCAGCAGCAACATTTTCGATATCATTTCCTGCTGGCTGGTCACATCCTGCGACGTACCGATTACCCGTACCGGCCTGCCATCCTCGCCGTACTCCATCTCGTAGCATTCCAGCACGAATTTGATCCGGCCATCCGACATCAACAGGCGATGCTTCAAGGTCGCCGGCTGGCGTGAATCAATCGAATCTTGAAGCGCCTTATCGACCATCTCCCGGTCGTCCGGATGCACCTTTGCCAGAAAGTCCGCGTAATTCGACCATTCCACGCCCTGAGGCAGTTCGAATATACGAAATAACTCATCCGAACATCGAACCTTCATCCCCGCCAATTCGACTTCCCAACTGCCCATCTGGGCAATGCGCTGCGCCGTCGTTAGCCGCTCATCCCTCAGACGCAGAGCCTGAGCCGCCGCATGCTCACGCTGCTGCGAACGGTAGAGCGCAACAACCACGGCAATGATGCCAACGAACAAGCCGCTGCCCAGTAGCAAGACAACAAGCGCACGCTTCCGCCAGGCAGCCAGCACATCGGTTTCGGCCAAACCGGCCGAAACGTAGAACGGGTAGCGCTCCAGCGCACGGAAGGCGTAAACCCGCCGGACCCCGTCAGCCTGGGAAACAACCTCAAGCACACCCTGTCGCTCACCGCTCTGGAAATACTTGACGACCGGGTGCCCGGGATCAAGCGAACGGTTTAGCTCCTTTGCCAAGGGCGGATATCTGACAACCAAGGCATGTTGATCGCTACGCCGAACCGAAATAGCCCCATTTTCACCAAGTGGAATCGAGCGGAACAAGGACTCGAAATGCTCCAGTTCGATTGCCGCGCTGATGACACCGACGAAGCCGCCATCGGGCCTGCGTACCGCGCGTGCCGCAACCATGGTTGGACGCCCCGTAATTCGCGAGGTAACGACTTCAGAAAAAACCAGACCGCTATCCGGATTGCTCTTCGACACCGTGAAATAGGAACGATCCGCGAGATTGGCGTATTCACCGCCGCCAGAACGGTACAGGACATCGCCGTGCGCATCGATCACCTGGAAGCCAGCCACATCGGGAAATACATGGTGCCCTCGTTCCAGATCCCTCTCCAATTGCTGCCGGAAGCGCTCCCCCGCAGCCGGCTGGTAGGCTTCTTCCGGAATCCTCACAGCCAGGTCATTCAGCGTTGCCTCGATGCGACGCAGCGTCGATTCGAGACGCGCCTCGATCAGTGCGGACTGACTGATCGCTACGCCCTTTGCCTCGGACCATACGCTCTGATGGACGGACCACAATACAAACGCCAGCAGAACAAAACCGCCCCCCACCAGAGAAATCAGGGCAAACCACAAATGGTACCCAGAACGGGGATTCTGCTTAGGCATTGTTTCCACTCGTCAAGACTGCGGAGTCGGCACGACCCATTCTGATAAGGCCTCGAATGAATTGCAATCCGGAACAGGAAGCGGAAGCGGGTTATTTTGTCGATAGACAAAAAAACGACACATCACGTCGGTGTCGGTTTTGCGTTCGCGCAGGCATCGACAGTATTCACGCTCGATCACCCACCCGCTCAGATCCACCGTTTCCGGAAAAGACGAGTCGCCGGGGAACGCCTTTTCGATCCGCGTCAGCCAGAAACGATGGCAGTACCGCCAGGCAGCCGCATAAATCGAGGCGCCACCGATGACAAATACCGGTTTTCCCGTCGCCTGTGCGCGGCGCAGTCCTTCCTCGACCGAGGCAACCCGCGTACAACCTTCCCGAAGCACCATGTCCGACTGACGGGAAACAATAAAGGAATCCTCCGGAACGACGTCCATCGATTCGTAGGTCAGGCGCCCGATCAGCAGAGCAGCACCGGCCACCGTTTTCTCGAAATACGCCAGTTCCTCCGGAATATCCCAAGGTAGCCAGCCATCAAGGCCGATCATGCCATTGGCCGACACGGCGCCGATTGCCGAAATCAACGGCGGGTCCTTTCCCATTGTTCGCGCGTCAGCGAAAGCGAAATGGCCGGCGTCCCTTGCCCGTTATAGACATGCGGCTTGTGCATGGAAACGAATGCCGAGGACACGATAGGTATCCCGAAAATAGCCGCCATCACCTCCAGGATACTCGACTCAAGGCATTCGCAATGCGAATTTTCTTCCAGCTTGCGGATGGCAAGAAATATCACCTCGTAGTCGACGACCTGTCGAATATCGTGCGGATCGGCCACCGCGTCCATCGGCGCCCAAGCGTCGGCGTGCACCAGGATGGCCTGCGGCCCGTGCTTTTCCAGCGGGTTGCAGCCGGTTCGCAATTGAATGGTGGCATCAACCGACGCACACCAATGGTTCGCTAGCAAAATCGGATTCCTTTCACAGCCTGTTCAATCAAGCCGAGACAATACCAAAGCCCGAAAAAAAAGGCGCCCAGTGCGCCCGTAAGTGACAAAAATACGTTTCAGGCAGTCACATCAATCAAGGTTCCCGTCTGCTGGCCAGATGTATTGACGACACCCGCCGAAGCGTTCGGCGTTGCCGACAAGGTATTGTCGAGCACGCGAGCAATCTGCCCCTGCACATTACTGAACTGCTCCTGCAAGGCGTTCTGCGAACGCAAAGCAACCACGTTCCGCCTGGCCTCGCTCGCATCATTCTGCGCCGCCTTAGACTCGGACTGCAGGGCTCGGGCCGTTTCCTGTGCACGCCCCGCCTCGCTCTCTGCCGCCCGGGCCTGAGCCTGCAAAGCTCTGGCACGCTGCTCAGCCTGATCGGCCGTACGCTGGGCCTGCTGTTGCTGAATCTGCGCCCATAGCGCACCACCCGCTGCCTGCGTGCCGGACGAAGAAACTACCGGCATCTCGCTATATCAACTCAAGTTGGCTGCAATCACGCAATCACGTTGATCAGCGTACCCGTTTGCTGCCCCTGGGCATTGACCACAGGACGCGGCGGCTCTTCCTTGCGCTCCACGCGCTCTTCCGGGCGCGGCTCACGTGTTTCAGGCTGTTGCGCTTGTTGCGCTTGTTGCGCCTGCTGGGCTTGTTGCGACTTGCCAGCTTGCGCCCCACTGTTAACGTAGGCGCTGATTGTCGAAGTTACGGAATCGATGGCCATGGATTCACCTCAATAAGACACTGCTACATTG
>CAMKYP010000324.1 GCA_946477505.1 uncultured Dechloromonas sp.
CTCATCGCTTTTATGACGACCTACCAGTAAATGGCCGGTTGTTCAGAGAGTCCCTCGGCTTTCCCCGATGTAACCCGGATCGAAATCCGTTACGCCGATGGCCGCATCCTGCTCGAAAAGGGAAACCCCAGCATCGATGCCAGTCAGAAAAACCCGCGGCCGGACGTGCGCGATCCTTACCTGGATGCCGAAAGCACCGCCGGCTGGCGCTTCGTAGGACCGGTCTGGTCGGTTTCCGGCCCCGATACCCAGTTCGAAACGATCGAACGCAAGGACATGCTGCTCGGCTTCGTCATCATTGAACAGAGCAAGGCAACGCTGAAAACGCTGGTCCGGGAAGTTTTCATCATCAATTTCGCAGCGGGGATCGCCTTCGCCGCGCTCTTCGTCCTCGCCCTCCGCCCGCTCGCCCGGCGCCTGACCCGGCCGTTGGCCAATCTGTCGGGCACCATGGCGCGCGCCGAAAAAGGCGAAGTCGGCCTGCGCGCCGACCTTTCCGGTCCGCAAGACGTCGCCGACATGGCCCATGCCTTCAACAGCATGATGGAAGCCCTCGAACAACGCGAACAGGAATTGCGCACGGCACGCGACAGCGCACTCCGCTTTGCCAAGCTAAAGGCGGATTTCGCGGCGACGGTCAGCCACGAAATCCGTACGCCGCTGAATGGCGTCATCGGCACGCTCGACATGCTGAAATTGAGCCGAATGAATCGCGAACAGCAGGAGTTGCTGGGCCTGGCCTGGGATTCTTCGCAATACCTGCTCGAACTGATCAACAACATTCTCGATTTTTCACGTCTGGAAGCCGGCCGGATGGAGGTCGATGCTGCCGACTTCCAGATACAGCCGCTGCTCGATGGCGTGATGAACATATTCCGCACCCAAGCCGCGCAGAAGAATATTGTCCTGACCGACAGCGTGGCGCCTGACGTTCCACCGGTCCTGACCGGCGACCCCGACCGTATCCGCCAGGTATTGATCAACCTGTTGGGCAATGCGCTCAAATTCACCGAGCAGGGTTCGGTGACGGTAACCGTCGAGCGTATAGACGCAGGCCGGCAGTTGCGCTTCAGCGTCCGCGATACCGGCATCGGCATCGCCAAGGAATTGCAGTCGGTCATTTTCGACTCCTTCACCCAGGCCGACACCTCGACCACCCGGCGCTACGGTGGCAGCGGCCTGGGACTTTCCATTTGCAAGCAGATCGCCCACCTGCTTGGTGGCGAAATCGGCGTCGAAGGCGCACCGGGCGAAGGCAGCAATTTCTGGTTCACCATACCGTGCGTCCGCAGCAACTCGGTACCGCTTCAGCAACAGGACAACGACCGGCGGGTCCGCCGCAGCGGCCGCATTCTGGTGGCCGAAGACAATGCCACCAACCAGTTGGTCGCCACCGGCATGTTGCGCATGCTCGGCTGCACCTGCGAGATTGCCAAGAATGGCATCGAAGCCGTGACAGCGTGGCGGAAAGGCGAGTGGGATCTGATCCTGATGGATTGCTCGATGCCGGAAATGGACGGTTTCCAGGCCACGGCAGCGATTCGTAGCCAGGAATCGGGCAGCGCTCACCGCATACCGATCATCGCCATGACCGCCAACACCCTGCCCGACGATATCGCATGCTGCAAGATGGCCGGCATGGACGACCACCTGCCCAAACCGCTCACACTGGATGCCCTCTCCTCCTGCCTGGGGCACTGGCTCAACTGGCAGGCCGAGCAGTTACCGCAGACCAATCCGCTGCAAGATACTGCCGACGGCAATTCACCGCTCGACACCATGGTACTCAAACGCCTGAGAGAGATCCTGGGCACCTCGGTCAGCGAGGCCATCCGTCCTTTCCTCGAAGACGTCCCGAACTATCTGATCGAATTGGAAAACGGTATTGCACAAGGCGATGCGACGACGCTGCGCAACGTATCCCATATCATCAAGGGTGCCGCCAGCAACCTGGGAGCGGTCACCATGGCCGACGTGGCACGCGAGATGGAGTTGCAGGCCGAAGCCGGCACGCTGAGCGAGGCGAGCGAACTGCTACTGCGCCTGCGCACCGAATTCGCCGTCATCGAACCGGCCCTGACGGCCGAACTGAATGAACCGGCGGCGAGTTTGCCCCCAGTGCGCGAAGATGCGCCGATCGTCCTCGTCGTTGACGACGACCGCAGCACCCGCTCCGCCCTGCGCCACGCGCTGTACCGCAGCGGCTTCCGGGTGGCGGAAGCGGGCGACGGCAGCGAAGTCATCGACTGGCTGGAATGCAACACCGCCGACGCCATCCTGATGGATGCGCTGATGCCGGTGATGGACGGTTTTGACACCTGCACTGCGCTCAAGCGCCACCCGCGCTGGAAGGACATTCCCATCCTGATGATCACCGCGCTCGACGACCGGCAGTCGATCGAACGCGCCTTCGAAGCCGGGGCCAGCGATTTCATCCCCAAGCCCATTCACCTCTCGGTGGTCAATCAGCGGGTCCGCCGTATCATCGAAGCCACGCGCGCCGAGCGCCATGTCCGCCATCTCGCCTACAACGACACGCTGACCGGCCTGCCCAACCGCCTGCTGTTCATGGATTTCCTGACCCGGGCCATCGAGCATGCGGAGGGCAACGCCAGTATGCTCGGCATACTGTTCCTGGACCTCGACCGCTTCAAGTTCATCAACGATACCCTCGGCCACGAGGTCGGGGACAAATTGCTGGCCGCCATGGCACAACGTCTCAAGGGCTGCGTGCGGGCCGACGACTGCGTGGCCCGCCTGGGCGGCGACGAATTCACCGTGCTGCTCGACGATCTGCCCAATGCGGGCGTCGCTCCGAGCGTTGCCCAGAACATCTGCCGCACCGTCTCGGCACCCTTGATCATTGACGGCCAGGAAATCGTCGTCACCGCCAGTGTCGGTATCGCGCTTTACCCGCAGGACGGACCGGACATCAACCGCCTGCTGCGCCATGCCGATACCGCGATGTATCGGGCCAAGAGCAGTGGCAGCGGTTTCTGCTATTACGAAGCGGAGATGGAATCCGCCATGTCCGGCCGCCTGAAGATGGAAACCGACTTGCGGCGTGCGCTCGAGCGCGACGAAATCACGGTCTTCTACCAGCCGGTAGTCGAAATACCCAGCGGCAGGATCACCGGAGTAGAGGCGCTCGTCCGCTGGCTGCATCCCGAGCGGGGTGTCGTCTCGCCCGCCGAGTTCATTCCGATCGCCGAAGAAACCGGCCTCATCCTGCCGCTTGGCGAACGCGTCCTGCGCAGCGCCTGCCTGCAGGCCAAGGCGTGGCTGGACAACGGCATCCCCGACCTGTATGTGGCGATCAATCTGTCATCCAAGCAACTGGAACAGCCCGACCTGCGCAACATCATCCTCAGCGCCCTGAACGAGAGCGAACTGCCCGCATCCTGTCTGGTCCTGGAAATCACCGAAAGCGTCATGATGGCACGGGCAGCCGAAAGCATCGACGTGTTGCGCGAATTGCGCAGCCTGGGCATCCACATATCGATCGACGATTTCGGCACCGGCTATTCCTCGCTCTCCTACCTGAAGCACCTGCCGGCCGATATCCTGAAAATCGACCGCTCGTTCATCCAGGACATTCCGCAGGATGGCGACGCCGTCGCCATCGTCAAGGGAATCACGGCATTGGCGCACAGCTTGCGCATGAAGGTCGTCGCCGAAGGCGTGGAAACCGCCGCCCAGCAGGAAACGATGACACAACTGGGCTGCAACTTCCTGCAGGGCTACCTGTTCTCCAAACCACTGCCGGCCGAACTCATCGAAACGCAGTTGCATTCCGCCCGGCACAAGAAACCGCAGGTCAGGAAACAGAACTGAACGTTGCCTGTTTTTTAGGCAAGCCTCGATTTTCTTTCCAGTTCAGCGACTTGGCTACTCTGTCCCGAGCTTATCCACAGACTTACCCGACCGAAACGGGGATAAACAACATTTATTCAGTGCCACCCCGGGTTGCCCAAAAATAAGGCAGCGCAAGCAAACACCATTCAGATCAACAAGTTGGAAAAACACCTCAGTGTTTATCCACAGGCTTACCCAGAGCAAACGGGGATAAACCGCGCTATCCCCGCTGCCTCCAGCGATTACAACGCCTGAGCCATCAGGGACGCGTTACCGCCCGCCGCGGTAGTATTGACTGTCTGAACATGCTCGCAAAGCAGGCGGAACAAGGGGTATCGTCCTTTCTCCCGGGGCGTGACCAAGGGAACCAGGGGGCCATCGCTGGCCGCCAGCCGTTGCTGCAGGCTGCGTCTGACCTTGGCATCACCCTCGTGCAGCACACCGCCGGCCAGGCAAGCCTCGGCGAATACCGCGCTGCGCCAGCCCGCACTCAAGGCCTCCGGCAAGCGGCTCAGCACGGCCTTGGCAACCGCATCGTAGCGATACAGGCCGGGCGTCGTATCCGCAGCGCTCAGCAGCACCGGGGCATTGCCCGTCGCCAGCACGGCGGCGATCTGGCGCAGCAGACCGGCCTCGCTGTCGGCCAGGCAAAACACCTCGCCGCGCGGCGAAAAGTCGAGCCGGTTGCTTTCGCCGGTCGGCCCGGGCAGATCGGCCTCGCAACCCCATGGCGTCAGCACGGCATATTCACGGCACAGCGCCAGCAAATCCGCCTCTCCGGCGTCGCCAGCCCAGGTGATGAAGCTCTCCAACGCCGGCAAGCCCTTGCCAGTCGCCAGACGATCGAGTCCCAGGACGGCCGGCGCGGGATTGACCGCACCCAGCAGACGCGGCAGATAGAGCGGACCTCCGGCCTTGGGGCCGGTTCCCGACATGCCCTCGCCGCCAAACGGTTGCACACCGACAACGGCGCCGACC
>CAMKYP010000325.1 GCA_946477505.1 uncultured Dechloromonas sp.
TCATGGAAGCAGAACAGCTCAACAGCATCTCCAACAAGCTCGACGATCTGGCGCAGCGCGCCGCCGAGCTGCGGAGGTATCTTTGACTACGATCACAAGCGCGAACGCCTGACCCTCCTGAACAAGGAGATGGAAGATCCCAAGATCTGGGACGATCCGAAGCGCGCCCAGGAACTGGGCAAGGAAAAGAAATCGCTGGAAGACATCGTGCTCGTCCTCGAAGCCGTCGATAGCGGCGTCGCCGACGGCCGCGAGCTGTTCGCCATGGGCAAGGAAGACAACGACGACGACACGCTGCTCGCCGTCGAGGCCGACAACGCAGAGTTGGAAAGCAAGCTCGCCGCGCTCGAATTCCGCCGCATGTTCAACAATCCGTCCGACCCGATGCCCTGCTTCCTGGAAATCCAGGCCGGCGCCGGCGGTACGGAAGCCCAGGACTGGGCATCGATGCTGCTGCGCATGTACCTCAAGTATGGTGAAAAGAAGGGCTTCACCGTCGAGGTCATGGAAGAGTCCGAAGGCGACGTCGCCGGCATCAAGAGCGCCACCGTCAAGTTCTCCGGCGACTACGCCTACGGCACGCTGCGCACCGAGACCGGCATCCACCGCCTGGTTCGCAAGTCGCCGTTCGACTCCAACGCCCGCCGCCACACCAGCTTCACGTCGGTGTTCGTGTTCCCGGAAGTGGATGAATCGATCGAGATCGCCATCAATCCGGCCGATGTGCGTACCGACACCTACCGTGCCTCCGGCGCCGGCGGCCAGCACATCAACAAGACCGACTCCGCCGTTCGTCTGACCCACGTGCCGACCGGCATTGTCGTGCAGTGCCAGAACGACCGTTCGCAGCACCGCAACCGCGACGAAGCCTGGCAAATGCTGCGCGCCCGCCTCTACGAGTTCGAACTGCGCAAGCAGCAGGCCGAACAGCAGAAGCTGGAAGACGCCAAGTCCGACATCGGCTGGGGCCACCAGATCCGCTCCTACGTGCTCGACCAGTCGCGCATCAAGGATCTGCGCACCAATCACGAAACCGGCAACACGCAGGCCGTGCTCGACGGCGATCTCGATCCCTTCATCGAGGCCAGCCTGAAACAGGGCGTCTGAGGCCCGAGGTGAGTCAGCCGTGACTCGCCTCTTCGCTTGGCTGGCCGGCACGCTGCTCCTGCTCGTGCTGGCTGCCGGCGGCCTGTTTCTGGCGGTGCTGGAAGACGCACCGCTGGTGGAGCGCAGCGAGAACATCTCGCCGGTATCCATCGACCAGGCGCGCCGGCTGTTCCACACCAACGATCCCCGCCGTCTGCAGCGCGGTGAGGCCCGCCACACCGCAATCCCCGCCACGCTGATCGACGAAGGCGTCAATGCCCTGGCCAGTCGCGGCCTGAAAGCACGGGGCGCGTTCGTCCTGACCGAGGACACGGCCGAAATCCGGCTCACTCGCCGTATCCCCCTGGTTCCCAACGCACCTTTTCTCAATCTGAAAGCCAGCATTCACCCAGGCAGCGGCGAGCCGAAGATTGATAGCGCTGCGATCGGACAGACCCGGATTCCCCCCTTCATTCTCGAAACCCTCCTGAACATCGCCGCTGACGCAAGAGGTTACGGCCCGGAATGGCAACTGGCCCGCAAGGCAATCCATGAACTGGCTTTCGATCCGGCACGCCGACAGGTCATCGTCGGCTATACATGGGAACCCTCCCTGCTTGACCATGCGCGAGCCATCGCCTTCTCGCCAGACGATCTGGTACGCATTCGCTCCGCCCAGGAATCGCTGGCGGGACTTCTCGACCACTACGCTCCGGGCCGGCGCATACCGTTCACCGGCGTGCTGCACTCCATGCTGGAGGTGAACGGCAGCGACCAGCGGGAAAACCGGCGGGCCGCTTTGCTCGTTCTCGGCGTTTATCTCGCCGAAAAAAACATCGCGTCGCTGATACCGGAAGCCCGCGGCTGGCCACCACTGAGGCCGGTCGTCATGATGCTCGCGGGACGCAACGACAGCGCCCAGCATTTCGCAGTTTCCGCCATGCTCGCCGCTTGGGCCGGCGAGCCTGTCGCCGATGCCATCGGCCTGTACAAGGAACTGGCCGACGCCCGCCACGGCAGTGGATTTTCCTTTGCC
Organism: uncultured Dechloromonas sp.; assembly: GCA_946477505.1. Lineage (GTDB taxonomy): Bacteria > Pseudomonadota > Gammaproteobacteria > Burkholderiales > Rhodocyclaceae > Azonexus. Next base: position 2,123 of record CAMKYP010000325.1, read on the forward strand.
GACCTAGCCGCCGACCGCGCCGGCACCCGCTTCGGAGAGCTTGTCAACCGACGCGAGCAGCGGCTGAACACCTTGTTGAACCGAGAGATCGAGGAACGCGACCTGGTGCCGCCGCTTGGCGACCTGCCGGAATCGATCAGTGCCGTCGCTTTCCAACGTCACTTCGGTAGCACATCCAGTCCCGCCTATCGCCAACTGACGGCCGAAATCGAGCGGCGTCTCGATGGCATGCCCCTTTACCAGCCACAGCAACGATGACCGACAATCTGTACTCCGACCTTCCCGCTTCGCCCCGCCAGGACGAGTTGTTCCTGGAACTGCTCAAGCGCCCCGGATTGCGTATTGAACGCATCGTTTCCACCGGCCAGGCCAGCCCGAGCGGATTCTGGTACGACCGACCGGAAGGCGAGTGGGTGCTGCTCCTGCAGGGCGAGGCAGGAATCCGCTTCGAGGACACAGCGGAACCGCTGGCGCTGCTACCCGGCGATTTCCTGGAGATCGCCCCGCATCGACGACATCGGGTGGAATGGACCCATCCGGACCTGACGACAGTCTGGCTCGCCGTTCACTACGCGCCCTGAGGCCCGAAAAAGCGCGACTGCCCACGACGGGAGGCCCCCCCCCACGACAACCCTGTCGCGCTTGTCAGATCTCGGAAAGAAAAGTCCTGGCCGAGGGAAGGCCGGTCGCTCTGCGACCAACCCGGAGCCATCGCATGAGCACGGAATGCAGTACCCGAGCTTGCAGCGGCTTCGGGATGAAATCAGTCATGCCCGCGTCGAAGCAACGCTGCCGGTCGCCCTCGAATGCATTGGCGGTCACGGCGATAACGGGAAGCCCCGCCCGGTCCGGCATGGTCCGTATCAGGCGGGTAGCCTGCATGCCGTCCATATACGGCATCTGAACATCCATCAGGACCGCCGCGTAGTCACGCTCGCGGACGGCCCGCACCGCCTCGAGACCGTTCTCCGCCAGATCGACCTGCAGACCGGTGCCGGCCAGCATCGCCAGAGCCACCTCCCGGTTGACCTGGTCGTCATCGACCAGCAGCAAGCGCTTTCCGGCCAAGTGCCCGGCAATATCATCCAGCGGCAGTTCAACTGGTGCAGGAAGCGCGGCACACGGCACGCCAGCTCTCGCCAGCTTGACGACAAACCAGAAGGTACTGCCCATTCCGGGAGCACTGGTCACACCCACCTCGCCACCCATCAATTCGACCAGTTCGCGCGTAATGGCCAAGCCGAGTCCGGTACCGCCATAACGGCGGGTACTTGAGCCATCGGCCTGGCAGAAAGAGTCGAAGATGCTGTAGAGGTATTCCGGAGCAATGCCGATCCCGGTGTCTCGCACTTCGAAACGCAGCTTACAGAACGATTGGGAATCTTCGATAACCGAGGCACTCAACGTGACGCTGCCGCGCTCGGTAAACTTGACGGCATTCGAAGCGTAATTGAGCAAAGCCTGGCTCAGACGAACCGGGTCGCCGAGCAAATCGAACGGCAAGGAAACGGCATCGACCCTGAAGCTGAGGCCTTTGCCAGCCGCGCGGTTCTCGACGGCCGCTGCAACGCCGGCCAGGAGGCTGTCGATGGACACGGGCACCGACTCCAATTCAAGCTTCCCGGACTCAAGCTTCGAAAAATCCAGAATCTCGTCGATCAAGCCGACCAGCCTGTGTCCCGCCGCATCGATATGCTCGACCTGTTCGCGGGCATCGCCGGTCAGCCCCTTTTGCTTGAGCAGGAAGGACATCCCGACGATGGCATTCAACGGGGTCAGGATTTCATGGCTGACATTGGCCAGGAATTCGGATTTCATCCGGCCAAGCCGGGCAGCCGAATCCCTTGCCATCTCCAACTGGTCAGCCAGTGCCTGTTCATCGCTGACATCTCGCGTCAACAGGGCAAAGCGGCGCCCGCCATCGGCCGGTTCGATTTCGAGGGACGACAGTTGCAGCGGGAAAACACGGCCATCGACTCGCCGCCCGGTGAAGCGCAAGCGCTGGATATCCTGCTCGCCAATCAGCCAGCACAGCGACTCCATGTCTTTGGCGCCATCCTGCTCGCTCATCAGAAAATTGGCAAAATTGCGCCCCCCCGGATCGCCCGCAATAGCGAACATGCTTGCCGCATTGTGATCCATGGAGAGCACGAAACCTTCCTCATCGACTACCGTCACACCGAGTTCGGTTGCCTGCAAGAGCTTGTGGCTGCGCTCCTCGGCGCGCTCCCTGGCGACCAGATTGCTTATCCGGGCACGCAACTCGACCGGAAAAACCGGCTTCGCCACATAGTCGTCGATACCCAGGTGAAACAGTTCGACACGCCGCTGCGGCGTATCGAAAGCGGTCAGCGCGATAATCGGTATTTCGCCTCTTGGCGCGGATTGCCGCCTGATCCTGTTAATCAGACGTGACCCCGTCATGTGGCCGCCAAGCACGATGTCGGTCACCACCAGATCGTAATTCGCCCTCATGAACGCAAGCCACGCTTCGTCGGCGGAAGCGAAGGCATCCACCTCCGCCCCCCATTCGCGTAACTGCGCGGCAAGCGCCAGACGCTGCTCCCGTGCATCCTCGACATAGAGAATCCGGCAGCGCAACGGTTGTTGCGCATCGAGAAAATGGCGCGAAAAGGCCACCAACTCCTCCAGATCCTGCTTGCGAAAAATCTCCGTAATGCCCGCGCGCTCGGCATC
>CAMKYP010000326.1 GCA_946477505.1 uncultured Dechloromonas sp.
TCACTTCCACCTTCCTCAGCCTGCTGGTCATCCCGGTGGTGTTTACCTATGTCGATGACCTGATCGGCTGGTTCGTGGCGCTACGCCGTCGTTCCTGACAACGTAGCGCCACCCTTGCTCAGGATGTCTTGAAGCGGGAAACGGCGCTCACCAGGTTGTCGGAGAGCGCGGTCAGGTCGGTTGCCGACTGAGCCACCGAGCCAACGGCCGTGGTGTTTTCCTCGACCATGTGCACGATCTTTTCAACGCGGTTGGCCAGTTCCTGGCTGGCGTGCACCATGGTGGTGATTTCCTGAGCGGAGGTTGCCGAGCGTTCGGCCAGCTTCCTGACCTCGTCGGCAACGACGGCGAAGCCGCGGCCCATTTCGCCGGCGCGGGCGGCTTCGATGGCGGCATTGAGCGCCAGAAGGTTGGTCTGATCGGCAACATCCTTGATCACGCTGACGATGCTCGAAATGCGGTCGGATTCCTTGTCCAGTTCGTGGGCGCTGGCCGCGCTCTCCTCCAGGCTGTGCGACAGGCTGTCGAGTTCCCGGATCATGGCTGTGATCTCGCCGGCGCCGTGACTGGCGCCATCACTGGCGGCCAGGGCCTGGCTGCGGGCGTCGTTGGACAGGCTGGCAACGTGGCTGATGCTGGTCGACATTTCCTCGAGGGCAGCGGCCATGGCCGATGCCGACTCGGACTGTTCCTCGGAACCATAGCGGACCTGTTGTGCCGCCGTGCTCAGGGAGCCCGAGGTTTGCGCCACGCTGTCGGCATTCTGGCGAACCTCGCCGATGGCCTTGCGCAGGGATTCGCTCATCGTCGCGACGCCGGCTTCCAGGCGGGCCATTTCGTCGCTGCCTTGCGGCGAGAGCCTGACAGTCAGGTCGCCGACGGCAATCGACTCCACCGATTTCAACACGCTATTGACCGGGCCGGTGATCGAGCGGGTAATCAGGATGGCCGCGCCGACCGCCAGCGCAACGCCGGCGAGCACCAGGCCGATGAGCAGCGTGCGGGCGCTGGCATAGGCGTCGTTGGTGTTCTTGATTTCGGCTTCGTTGAGCTCGTCCTCGATCTTGGAGAGGGCCTCGAGCTCGGTTCTGACAGCGCCAAACGCCGTGCGCACCGCAAGGGCAGCCTCCCGGGCTTCGGCTTCCTTGCCTGCCTTTGCGAGTCCGACCAGTTTGTCGACATGCTCACGTGCCGCGCTGTTGGCAGCCATGATCTTTTCCAGTTGCTGGAACTCGCGCTGCTCGCCGTTCGTGGCCTTGAGTAGGGCAAGCAGTTTGTCGTGCTCGGCACCGAACTGGCCGCGAGATTCTCCCAGCCTGGTGATGGCCGCATCGCGCCCGGCCTGGTCGAGCGCCAGTGCCACGTCGCGGGCAGCGATGGCCCGGCCATCGAGGATGATCCGCATCTTCAACGCCATGTCTTTTTCGGGACCATTGACCTGCGTGATGTTGTGCAGATGGGTATTGATGCGCGACAGCTGCATGATGCCAGCAGCGGCCATCACGACGGAGATCAGGATGAGGATGCCGAAACCGATCAACAGCCGGGTACCGATACCAAAACGATTTAACATTGTGATACCTCCGTGAATTTGATAATTTTGTGTTTTTTTGGATTGTCTGCCTGTTGTTTGTTTTTTGTCAACAAGTGCTGCGAAGCGCAATCAATACGGTTATTGTGGGAGGGGGAACATTCCAGAGAGCAAGGGCGTTTTGGCGGTTTATGTTGTTTTTCTGCGAATGGCTGGATGGCACGTGTGTGAGTGGGTGGGCTAGGTTGTGTCTACTACCTTGGTCATAGTTGGGTGAAAATCTTATGTCCGGAATTTGCCAAATTCCCCCGAACGATTGTCAGCGCAAAACCTTGCATTGAACGAAGAAGACCATGGGTAATTCGAATCTTTCCTACGGGGGTGAGCAATCTCGCCGGCTGATTCTTGGCCTGGCTATTCTGGTGTGCCTGGCCATGATCTGGGGCGGTGCGCTCCACGAACTCGAGCGCCGTCAGAGTGGCGATCTGCACGAAATGGAGCGCGTTACCGAATTTCAGGCTCAGGCTTCGGCGGAGAATGCCGCGTTGTTCATCAAGCGCCTGAATGCGGCACTGATTGATTTGCGGATACATTGGGCGGAAGGGGCGGCGCAATTCGACACGCAGGTCAGTCGCCGCCGGCGGCACATGGACGACATGACCTTCCAGATTGCGGTGATCGATGCGCAAGGGTGGCTGGTCTATTCCAGTCTGGGCATGCCCGAGAAGCGGATGTTCCTCGGTGAGCGCGAGCATTTTCGGGCCCATGTCGATGGCGGCGATCGCTTGTTCATCAGCAATCCGGTCAAAGGCAAGCACTCCGGCAAATGGTCCATTCAGATCACGCGTCCCTTGCTGTCGGAAGAAGGCTTCAAGGGGGTAATGGTGATTTCGGTCAGCCCGGATGCCTTGACCGCCCTCCGGGGCAAGCTGGGTGAGAACGCGGTGGCGTTCGTCGTTGCCGACAGCGGCGACATCATAGCCCGCTACCCGGATGGGGAGCCGGTCATGGGGATGAAGGTGCAGGGCGCCCCCTATCTGGAGCGGGAGGCACCCCTGTCCGGCAGCTTTGCGCAGCTCGATCCGCTCGATGGCGTCGATCGCGTTTACGGTTTCGAACGCTTGCCGGCGTATGGCTTGAGCTTTGTCGTCGGCCATCCAAAGGACGAAGTCCTGTCCGGCTATCGGGATTACCGGATCCGGGTTGTGCTCGTGGCGATATTGCTCTCGGCGCTGATCGTGACCCTCCTCTTCACGCTGTACCGGACTTTTGCACATCACCTGGACATGGAGAGCCGCCTGCAGGAAAGCCAGGCCATGCTGCGCTCATCGATCGAAACGATCGGAGAGGCTTTCGTCATCTATGATCAGGAGGACAGGCTGGCCTATTGCAACGAGCGTTATCGTGAGTATTACCGGGCATCGGCCGATCTGCTGGTGCCGGGACGGCGCTTCGAGGACATCATCCGGATCGGGGCGGAGCGAGGGCAGTACGCACAGGCCAGGGGGCGAGTCGAGGCCTGGATGGCGGAGCGGATGGCGGCGCACCGCAGCGGCCAGAGCGACCTCATTCAGCGGCTTGACGATGGCCGGTGGCTGAGAATTCGCGAGCGCAAGACGCCGGAAGGCTTCACCGTCGGCTTTCGCATCGATATTACCGAGCTGTACGAAGCGAAGGAGGCGGCTGAAGCGGCAAATCGCGCCAAGAGCGACTTCCTTGCCGTGATGTCGCATGAAATCCGTACCCCCATGAACGCTGTTCTGGGCATGGCTCAACTGCTGCTGATGCCCAACCTGACAGAGGAGGAGCGGCAGGATTTCGCGCGGACCATTCTGAACTCCGGTCAAACCCTGCTGACGCTGCTGAACGATGTGCTCGACCTGTCGAAAATCGAGGCCGGCAAGCTGGATATCAATAGTGCTCCCTTCGATCCCGCGCAGATTCTTCATGAAGCCGCCACGTTGTTTGCCGGCAGCGTGCAGGAAAAGGGAATCGACATGCAATTGGCGTGGCGGGGGCAGCCGGGCGCACGTTACATGGCCGATCCGATCCGCATTCGCCAGATGCTGACCAATCTGGTCAGCAACGCGGTCAAGTTTACCGACCGTGGTTTTGTGCGTATAGAGGCCGGCGAGGTTACCGATACGCAGGGGCGGCTCCTGATCGAATTCTCGGTGACCGACAGCGGCATCGGGATTGCGGCGGACAAGTTGGCTCTGCTCTTCCAGCCGTTTTCGCAAGCCGACAGTTCGACGACCCGGGAATATGGCGGGACCGGTCTTGGCCTCTCCATCGTTCGCCGCCTGGCTGAATTGATGGGCGGCGCGGCGGGGGTCGAAAGCGAATCCGGCAGCGGGTCGCGCTTCTGGTTCCGGATTCGCGTCGAGGCCCTCGCGATGCATGCGGATAGCCGGCAGGCCGTGCGCCAGGCGACCAGCGACCTCACGACGACGTCCGGTCGCGTCTTGATCGTCGATGACAATCCGATCAATCGCAAGGTCACCCAGAGCATGCTTTCCCGGTTGGGCTTGAACATCGATCTGGCGGCTGACGGTAGCGAGGCCGTAGCCGCCGCGACGAGCGTTCCGCGTCCGGATCTGGTTCTCATGGATGTGCAGATGCCGGTCATGGATGGCCTCGAGGCGACCCGCCGCATTCGCGAGTGGGAAGCGGAGCAGGGGGTTGGGCGTTTGCCGGTTGTCGCCCTGAGCGCCGGGGTGTTCTCCGAAGAGACGGAGCATGCCCGTGCCGCCGGCATGGATGATTCCCTGTCCAAGCCGGTCAGGCAGGAAGCCTTGATGGCCGTCGTCATCCGATGTCTGGCCGGGCAGGGGGCGGCGCAGCCGCCGGGTTCCCAGCCGCTTTAGGCCATTGCGCCCGGCCGGCATCGTCTATGGTTTGGCGCCATCCTTCGCCTCGCCGCGCCCGAACGCCAAGGTGTAGAACACATCCAGCGCATTGTCGCTGCCGGCCCGGCCGATGACGGCGATCCGGCGGCTGAGGTTGACGGTGAGCTTGACGATGCCTTCTGCCCTGCCCAGCGTCTGCTCGTAGGAGAGCATGGCGTTCGACGACAGACGTTTGCCGACCGAGAAAATTTGTTGGCCGGTGCTCCCGGTCGTGTCAACGCTAGCGCCGGCGACCCGGCTGCTTTGCTGTCGTCCGCCGCTGTCGCCAAGGTTGCCCTGGCGGACGCCGAGTTCATCGAAGCCGAAGGTTTTCTTGATCTGCTGGACGACATTGCCGGCGTCGTTGCCGAGCAGGCCGCTGGCAGCCGTCAGCAAAG
>CAMKYP010000327.1 GCA_946477505.1 uncultured Dechloromonas sp.
GGAACGGCAACGACAATCTGTACGGCGGAGCGGGAAGCGACATCCTCGATGGCGGATCGGGCAACGACTGGCTCTCCGGCGACGCCGGGAACGATGTTTACCTATTCGGACGCGGCAGCGGCCAAGACACCATCACCAGCTACGACACCAGCGTAGGCAAGACCGACGCGATCCAATTCGCGGTGGGCATTGCCAGTAGCGACGTGCAACTCAGCCGCTCCGGCGACAGCCTGGTACTGAGCATCAACGGCACGGCTGACAAGCTGACGGTATCGAGCTACTTCAACAACGACGCGGCCGGTCCCTACAAGGTCGAGGAAATCCGCTTTGCCGACGGCACGGTATGGAACGTCGACGCCGTCAAGGCCAAGGCCATGCTCCCGACCGTTGGGAACGACAACCTGTACGGCTACGCAACGGCCGACACGCTCAACGGCGGTGACGGCAACGACACGCTCTACGGGTATGCCGGCGACGACACCTTGAATGGCGACAGCGGCGCCGACACCCTGCAAGGCGGCGAAGGCGCCGACACCCTGAACGGTGGCGACGGCGCCGACAACCTGAGCGGTGAGAACGGCAATGACCTGCTCAACGGCGGGAACGGCAACGACAATCTGTACGGCGGAGCGGGAAGCGACATCCTCGATGGCGGTGCCGGCAATGATTACCTGAGCGGAGGCACGGGAGCCGATGTTTACCTGTTCGGCAAAGGCTCCGGACAGGACACCATCTATAACTACGATGGTGAAGCGGTCGGTAGTAATGCCGACACCATCCAGCTCGGTGCGGGTATTTCTACCACGGGGGTAAGGCTGAGCCGTCAATCCGACGATCTGATCATAAGCTTGAATGGGACCGATGACAGCCTGCGTGTGCAAAGCTACTTCAATACCGACGGGGCATCGAGCTACGTGGTGGAGAACTTGCGCTTTTCCGATGGGACGACATGGAACTATGCGACAGTCAAAGCTAACTTGTCGACTGCAATCGTGCCAGCCAGTATCACGGTGAACGGGACTGCAGCCAATGAAACACTTACGGGTGGATTGGGTAACGATACTGTCTACGGCCAGGCCGGCAACGACATCCTGGATGGTGGAGCGGGCAACGACACGCTGGACGGTGGTGCCGGGAACGACACCTACCTGTTCGGTATCGGGTCGGGCAAGGACACCATCAGCGCCTACGACGGCACGGCAGGCAAACTTGACGTGATCCAACTGGGCGCTGACATTGCCAGCACGGGCGTGACGCTCAAGCGGGAAGGCGATGTTCTGGTGCTGTCGATCAACGGCACCGCCGACACCCTACGGGTGAACGGCTACTTCACGAGTGATGGCACCTCAGGCTATCAGGTCGAACAGATCAAGTTCGCCGACGGCACGATCTGGGACGTCAATACCGTCAAGTCGAAGGTTGTGACGGCGACGGCGGATAACGACACGCTATACGGCTACGCCACGGCCGACACCCTTGTGGGGCTGGGCGGTGACGACATACTGTATGCCAAGGCTGGCAACGACACGGTCGATGGAGGTGCGGGTGAAGACCGACTCTACGGAGAAGACGGCGACGATCTTCTGCGCGGAGGTGCGCAGAACGACACACTCGACGGCGGTAACGGTGCCGATACCCTGCAAGGCCAGGAGGGTGACGACATCCTCTACGGCCAGGCCGGCAACGACATCCTGGATGGTGGAGCGGGCAACGACACGCTGGACGGTGGTGCCGGGAACGACACCTACCTGTTCGGTATCGGGTCGGGCAAGGACACCATCAGCGCCTACGACGGCACGGCAGGCAAACTTGACGTGATCCAACTGGGCGCTGACATTGCCAGCACGGGCGTGACGCTCAAGCGGGAAGGCGATGTTCTGGTGCTGTCGATCAACGGCACCGCCGACACCCTACGGGTGAACGGCTACTTCACGAGTGATGGCACCTCAGGCTATCAGGTCGAACAGATCAAGTTCGCCGACGGCACGATCTGGGACGTCAATGCCGTCAAGGGCATGCTACTGACGGGTACGTCGGATAACGATACGCTGACCGGTTACGCCACGGCCGATATCCTTTCTGGATTAGCGGGAGATGACATGCTCTACGGCCAAGCCGGAAATGATGTCCTTCAAGGCGGTGACGGCAACGACATCCTGACCGACACCTCGGGCACCGCGCTCTTCAACGGCGGTGCAGGTGCCGATACGATCACCGGCGGCGCCAGTGCTGAAATCTACCTCGGCGGTCTCGGCAACGACACCTATACCACCGGTGCCGGCAACGACATCATTCTCTTCAACAAGGGCGACGGCCAAGACACCTTCGCCACCAGCGGCACCGGCAGCGATACGCTGTCGTTGGGCGGCAGCGGCTTGACCTACGCCGACCTGACCTTCAGCAAATCGACCAACGACCTGGTGCTCAAGGTTGGAACTACCGACCAGATCACCTTCAAGGACTGGTATGCCGCCACCCCTTCGAAACCGGTGACCCGCCTGCAGGTGATGGCCGAAGCCATGGCAGGATTCGCACAAGGCGGCAGCGACCCGCTGCTGGACCAGAAGGTGGAGAACTTCAACTTCACCAGCCTGGTCGGCGCTTTCGATGCCGCGCGCACGGCCAATCCAAATCTGACCAGTTGGGCGCTGACCAATGCGCTGACCAACTTCCAACTGGCCGGTTCGGATACGGCTGCTACGGGCGGTGATCTCGCCTACCAGTACGGCAAGAACGGCACACTGGCCGGCATCGGTGTTACACCGGCGCTAAGCACGCTGTCCGACGCCAACCTGGGCACCAACCCGCAGGCGCTCAATTCGCTCGCCAGCCTGCAGACGGGTAGTGTCCGCCTGTCGTAAAGGCAGCCCTGAAACCGGTGCGGTGAGCCACCGCACCGGTTGTTTCCCCTGGTGAATCGTTCGATGAAACCCCTGTTTACCCAAGCCGAAGCCAACCCCCTCGACTTCTCCCCGCCACTCCTACGCCTGCAGGAAGCACCACCCAATCCGCTTGGCCGCAAAGTGCTGTGGAGCCTGCTCGCCCTGCTGCTGGCGCTGCTCCTCTGGGCCCTGATCGGCAAACTCGACATCGTCGCCGTGGCCGAAGGCAAGCTGATCCCCGAAAGCTACGTCAAGATCGTCCAGCCCGCCGACTCCGGTATCGTCAAGGACATCCTGGTCAAGGAAGGACAAAGCGTCCAAGCCGGCCAGGTACTGATGCGTATGGATACGCTGATTAGCGAAGCGGACAGCAAATCCATTGACGCCGACTACCAGCGCAAGCGTCTCGCCCTGCGCCGCATCGAGGCCGAACTAACCGGCCAACCTTTCAAGACATTGGCCGACGACCCGCCCCAACTCGCTCAGGAAATCGCCGCCCAGTACCGGGCCAACCGCAGCGCCCTCGAAGCGGCCCTGGCCGAAGAACGCTCGCGGCTGATCAAGGCCAAACAGGACATGGCTGCCGCCGAACAGGTCAAGAAGAAACTCGAAGAAGTCCTTCCGCACTACCGCAATCAGGACCAAGCCTACGAAAAGCTGGTCAAGGACGGCTTTGCCGGCTCCCTGATGGGCAGTGACAAGAAACGCGAACGTCTGGAGAAGGAACAGGAACTGCAAACCCAGGGCTTCCTGATCGAATCTGCCAAGGCCACTATCCTTCAGTCAGAAAAGAAACTTACCCAAATTGATTCCGACTACCGGCGACAACTACACGCCGAGCGTAACGACATCCAGGGGCAATTCGACAAACTGGCGCAGGAAGTCGCCAAGCAAAGCCACAAGCAAAGTTTGCTGGAACTGAAGGCGCCGCAGGATGGCGTTGTGAAGGATCTGGCGACCCATACCGGCGGTACCGTCGTCCAGCCCGGTACCATCCTGCTCACCTTGGTGCCCAAGGACGAAATCCTCAGGGCCGAAGTGTGGGTCAGTAACGAAGACATCGGCTTCGTCCGCGAGGGGCAGCCCGTAAAACTCAAATTCGCTGCCTTCCCCTTCCAGAAATACGGCATGGTCGAAGGAACGGTCGAGCATGTCAGCGCCGATGCAGCGGACAGCAATACCACCGGCCAGAACGACCCGAACAAAAAAACCCAGCCTTTGCTCTACAAGGCGCTGGTCCGCCTGAAGGATATGGCGCTGGCGATGGATGGACAGCGCTTTGCGCTATCGGCCGGGATGCAGACCAATGCGGAAATCTGGCTGGGGGATCGGACGGTGATGGAGTATCTGCTCTCGCCGGTCAGAAGGGCTTGGCATGAGGCAGGTAGGGAGCGGTAGGGAGGAAAAAGGCAGTTTTTCATTGCGTCTTCGCTCCATGCTAGGCTGGATCCCTCGGCTCTCTCGGGAACATTGGCGAACTCCCGAGGTCCGAGGTCGAACACGATCGTTGCTCACCGCTTCTTCCGTTTTCAGGAAGGCGCTCAGGAAACTCACTCCCATAAATCCCCATGCTGACTATCGAAATCGTCTCCGACGTCGTTTGCCCTTGGTGCTTCATCGGCTTACGGCGCATTGATGCGGCCATCGAGCTGGTGCGTCGCGATATTCCGGACTTTCACTGCACCAAGCGCTGGTTGCCGTTTTTCCTGAATCCGGATACGCCGCCGGAGGGTGAGCCTTACCTGCCTTTCCTGGTTGCCAAGTTCGGCGGCGTCGAGCAGGTCGAGGCGCTGTTCGAGCGGGTGCGCAATGCGGGCCGCCCGTACGGCCTGACGTATGCCTTCGAGAAAATTGCGCTGCGCGCCAATACCTTGCGGGCGCATCGCCTGATCCACTGGGCGCAGCAGCGCAATTTTCTCGAAGGCATACGTC
>CAMKYP010000328.1 GCA_946477505.1 uncultured Dechloromonas sp.
GTTCTTTTCCTTGCTGATCATCACGCTGTCCTTCATCCCGGTGTTCACGCTGGAAGCGCAGGAGGGGCGGCTGTTCTCGCCGCTCGCCTTCACCAAGACCTACGCCATGGCGGCCGCGGCCGGCCTGGCGGTGACCCTGATTCCGGTGCTGATGGGCTACTTGATCCGGGGACACATTCCCGCCGAGAAAGCCAACCCGCTTAACCGTTTCCTGATCGCCGCCTATCGGCCACTGCTCGATGCGGTGCTGCGCGCGCCCAAGACCACGCTGGCGGTCGCCGCGCTGCTCCTGGTCGTGAGCCTGTGGCCGCTGCAGCACATCGGCGGCGAGTTCATGCCTCCCCTCGACGAGGGCGACCTGCTCTACATGCCTTCGGCGCTGCCCGGGCTGTCGGCCGGCAAGGCCGCGGAACTCCTGCAGCAGACCGACCGGCTGATCAAAACCGTGCCCGAGGTGGCGAGCGTCTTCGGCAAAGCCGGCCGCGCCGAGACGGCGACCGACCCGGCGCCGTTGGAGATGTTCGAGACCACGATCCAGTTCAAGCCGCACGAGCAATGGCGGCCCGGCATGACCCAGGACAAGCTGGTCGAAGAACTCGATCGCATCGTCAAGGTACCGGGCCTGGCCAACATCTGGGTGCCGCCGATCCGCAACCGCATCGACATGCTGGCCACCGGCATCAAGAGCCCGGTCGGCGTCAAGGTGGCGGGCACGAGCCTGGCCGAGATCGACCGCGTTACCGCCGACATCGAGCGTGTGTTGAAGGCCGTCCCCGGCGTCTCCTCGGCGCTGGCCGAGCGGCTCACGGGTGGTCGTTACATTGATGTCAAGATCGACCGCGATGCCGCTGCGCGCTTCGGCATGAACATCGCCGACGTGCAGTCAGTGGTGTCGTCAGCCATCGGCGGCGAGAACATCGGCGAGACGGTCGAGGGCCTGTCGCGCTTTCCGATCAACGTGCGCTATCCGCGCGAGATCCGCGATTCGGTGGAGCGCATCCGCCAGTTGCCGATTGTCACCGAGCGCGGTGCGCGCATCCTGCTTTCGGACGTGGCGCAGATCGCGGTAGTCGATGGTCCCCCGATGCTGAAGAGCGAGAACGCGCGCCTGTCGGGCTGGGTGTATGTGGACATCCGCGGGCGCGATCTGCGCGGGGCGGTGCACGACATGCAGCGCGCCGTGGCGGAACAGGTGAGGTTGCCGGCCGGCTATTCGATCTCCTGGTCGGGGCAGTTCGAATTCCTGGAGCGCGCCACGGCCAAGCTCCAGGTGGTGGTGCCATTCACCCTGCTCATCATCTTCGTGCTGCTCTATCTCACCTTCAAGCGCTTCGACGAAGCGCTGCTGATCATGGCGACGCTGCCCTTCGCCCTGGTCGGCGGTATCTGGCTGCTCTATCTGCTCGGCTACAACCTGTCGGTCGCCGGCGCCGTGGGCTTCATCGCGCTGGCCGGCGTATCGGCCGAGTTCGGCGTGATCATGCTGCTCTATCTGAAGACCGCCTGGGATGATCGCCTCGACCGGGGCCAGACCGGCACCGCCGATCTGCTCGATGCCATCCGCGAAGGCGCCGTGCTGCGCGTGCGCCCCAAGGCGATGACCGTCGCCGTCATTCTCGCCGGCCTGTTTCCGATCATGTGGGGCACCGGCACCGGTTCCGAAGTCATGCAGCGCATCGCCGCACCGATGGTGGGCGGCATGATCACGGCGCCGCTGCTCTCCATGTTCGTCATTCCCGCCGCCTATTACCTGATGCGCCGGCGCCGGCTGCGGGGTAGTCAAGCGCTCGGGCCGGCACCGCATATTCCAATGGATACCCAGGAGCGGCCCCGATGACTGCCATGTCACCGGCCGAGAAAGGAGGTGCAAGCCCATGTTTGTTGTTTCACCCGGCGCAGCCGATGCGCCGATTTCTGTTCATTGCTCAAAGGAGAATCACCATGCGTAAATACATACTTCCACTGCTGATGCTGCTGTCCCTGTCCGCGTTTGCCGCCGAAGAACGGGTCAAGCCCGGGGAGACCATCGAGCTCAAGGACGGCGGCAAGGTCACGATCCAGAAGGACGGCACCATGGTCCATATCGACGCCGCCGGCAACCACGTCAAGATGCGGGACAAGGTGGTCATGGAAGCCAAGGATGGAACCAAGTTCGTCATGAAGAACAATGCCATCTGGAAGACGATCACCGAAAAGGGCACCCTCAACCCGAAGTTCTGAGCTAATCGCGGACGGCCCGACGGTCGTCCGCCATCGCCCTACAGTACCAATCGATTTTTTTACCCGCAATGAAAGGAAACACGATGAAGCACACCGTAACCCTCACCCTCTTGATCGCCCTGGCCCTCGGGACCGGCACCGCCCTTGCCGCCGACAAGATGGGCGACATGAAAGACATGGACATGGGCAAGCAGAAGATGGATGACATGAAGGGCATGGAGATGGGCGGCCAGAAGGCCATGCCCGGCGCCACCCACCAGGCCGTCGGCGTGGTCAAGGAGATCGATCCCAAGGCCGGGAAGGTGACCTTCGCCCACGAGCCGGTGAAGAGCCTCAACTGGCCGGCCATGACCATGGGTTTTGCCGTCAAGGACAAGACGCTGCTCGACAAACTTGCCGTCGGCAAGAAGGTCAACTTCGAATTCGTCAAGGAAGGCAAGGGCTACACGGTGACGAGCGTGAAGTAAGCCCCGTGCCGCCGGTGGGGAATACCCGCCGGCGGTGCTTCACTGATCGAACCATTACTCCACGACAGAGAGCGGAGGACAATCTTATGATGAACGGCATGGGAAACATGATGGTCGGCATGGGCCTGTTGGGCTGGCTGCTGATCCTGGTGCTGGTGCTCGTGGCCGCCTCGGCCATCAAGTACCTTTTCTTCGACCGGGACCGCCCCAAGTAGGCAGCACGCCACCTAGGCGTGGCCTGCCCTGGTCGTACGTAAGTCGGCCCTGCAGAAGTCCGGCAACACGCATGAACAGGTGGTTTGTGCCGGAAATCGCCGAGGTTCTGAAAGTTTTCCGGCGACGTCTACATAAAAGCGCAGATAAGGAGATTTCCGTGCTCATCAATGAGCGCTTGCCGCGGTCAAGTTAGGAATTGCCGATTCAACCGGTGGATCAACGGATTGCTGAGATCATGCGGAAGATGTTCGATCGGCTCATTAACGGATCTTCAAGACTTGTTAATATTGTTTGCGAACGATGCATGCACGCCGGGAACGTGGTTCCCCGGTGTCTTTTCCAAAGACGGTTGCGATAGCCCTTCAAGAATGCCGCAGGCAGCAGCCTGACGCCCATCCGGACAGCATTCTCGGAGATCGCGCAGTTGCCGTTCCAATTCCTGAAGCTCACCAATCCGCCGCACAACATGCTCGATGTGTTCGTCCAGCAGACGGTTGACCTCGCCGCAGTTTTCCTCGGGTGAAGCCTTGAAACGCAGCAGGGTCCGAATCTCGCCCAGCGTCATGTCGAGATTGCGGCAATGCTTGATGAAGATCAGCCGTTCCAGATGTGCGGCCGTGTATATACGGTAGTTGCTTTCGCTGCGGCTGGCTTTCGATAGCAAACCTTCACGCTCGTAATAGCGGATCGTTTCGGCGTTGCTTCTCGCCAATCGTGCCAGTTCACTGATTTTCATCTTGGTCTCCGTCCGTTCATCCGGCACGACCGGGTTGCAGGGCAATAATGGCCATCCCGGCCAAACATACCGCACTGCCGAGCAGATCCCAGCGGGTGAGTGGAATGCCATCAATCCGCCAAAGCCATAACAAGGCAATCGCGACATAGACACCGCCGTAGGCCGCGTAGATACGTCCAGCAGCACCCGGATGCAGCGTCAGCAGCCAGGCGAAAAGAGCCAGCGATACGGCGGCCGGGATCAATAGCCAACGCGGGCGCCCTTGGGTCAGCACCAGCCAAGGTAAATAGCAACCGACGATTTCGGCCAGCGCCGTAACCACGAACAGGGCAAGAATCTTTAAAAACTCCAGCATGCTTTTCTCCTTGCGGATTTTGATTGTAGCCGCTTGACCCTGTAGCGACTCAAAGGTTTTAAATGGCAGTAACGAACAGGAGATCGCCGTGGCTACTCATGCTGACAAGCAAATATCCAATGACACCGGACACTGCGGTTGTTCAGGCAGTTGTGCCTCGATGACCGTAGCGCCTCAAGAAGTTTCGCAATCCTTCGCGCCTGATCCAAGCGGCACCGTGAGCGTTTTCCGGATTCCTGCCATGGACTGCCCGAACGAGGAAAACGACATTCGCAAGGCCCTGGCCGATATCGACGGCATCCGCTCGCTACGCTTCAAACTCGCCGCCCGGACCCTGACTATGGACGCTCCGTCGTCCATTCAGGAAGCTGCGCTGGCCGCCATCCGCAAGTTGGGTTTCGAGATTCAAGCTGTGAAAGCAACGGAGGAATCGACTTCACCGTCCGGCTTCGGCGATCTCGGCAAGGCACTGCTTGCGCTCGGGCTGGCCATTGCCGCCGAAGGTCTCGACTTTTTCGCCCCTGACACGCTGCCGTTCAAGGGGCTGGGGATGGCCTTGGCCGCCGTCGCCATCTGGTTTTCTGGAATCTCAACCTATCGCAAGGGCCTGGCGGCATTGCGCCGGGGTCAGTTGAACATGAACGCCCTGATGGGAGTCGCCGTGACCGGCGCCTTCCTGATTGGCCAATGGCCGGAAGCGGCGATGGTCATGGCGCTCTACGCCATCGCCGAACTGATTGAGGCCCGCTCCGTGGATCGGGCACGCAACTGTCTCTTATACACATCTCCGAGCCCACGAGACTACGCTGCATC
>CAMKYP010000329.1 GCA_946477505.1 uncultured Dechloromonas sp.
GCTTTGGCATACCGGGCATGCGATATTTTCCAAATGCGCAAGCTGGCGTCATTTTTCCTCTTTTTTCTGCTTTCCCTGGCCACTCAAGCCTGGGGCGGCAGCGTTGCGCTCATTCTCAGCGAAAGCGGGGGTGCCTATGGCGAATTTGCCAACATCCTCGACGATGCGCTGAGTGGATCGACCTGGAACATCAATTCAACGACCCAAGCCGATTCCGGCCCGCCCCCGCCATCCGACCTTGTCGTCACCGCCGGCAGCGACGCCTTGCGCAAAGCGCTCGGTCGCAGCGACAGCCCGCCGATCATCGCCACCCTGCTTCCTCGTCAAAGCTACGAACGCATTCTGGCTGAAAATCGCCGGCCCGGCCGCATCACAGCAATCTACCTCGATCAGCCGGCAGCCCGCCAGGCAGCCTTTCTTCGCCATCTGTTCCCGGACCAGAAACGCTTCGGGATGCTGGTCAGCAGCGAGAGCCGCGCGATGCTTCCCCAGTTCAGGCAAGCCTTCGGCACCGCCGGACTCAGCCTTGATGTCGAAGATGCGGATACTGACCGTGCCTTGCTCCCGGCGCTCAATTCAATACTGGAACGCTCTGCTGCCTTGGTTGCCATACCGGACAACACCATTTATCGCCGTAACAACATCAAGGCCATCCTGATCACCGCCTTCCGCCAACAGCGCCCCGTGATCGGCTACTCGCCGGCCTTCGTAACCGCCGGCGCACTGGCCGCACTACACACCACGCCGACGCAGATTGCACGTCAGACAGC
Source organism: uncultured Dechloromonas sp. (assembly GCA_946477505.1). Lineage (GTDB taxonomy): Bacteria > Pseudomonadota > Gammaproteobacteria > Burkholderiales > Rhodocyclaceae > Azonexus. Next base: position 771 of record CAMKYP010000329.1, read on the forward strand.
GGACTTGATCCTCACCAATGGAAGCAACCTCCCGCCACCCAGTGGGCCAAACCAGTTCGCCGTAGCGATCAATGCCAATGTCGCGCAGTCGCTCGGCCTGAAAATCCCCGACGAAGCTGCCATCCGGCGTGCCATGAACGCCGACAGGGAGTCGCGATGAACCATCTGACCCTGCGTCATCGATTGCTTTTCCTGACCTTGCTCCCGAGTGCGCTGATCGCCGTCGCGCTGGTCGCCTATTTCACCTTGACCGGCATCAGCACCCTCGAAGGCGAGCTTCGCCTCAAGGGGCTCGCGACCGTCCGCTACCTGGCGCCGATCAGTGAATACGGGATCATTGCCGGACAGGTCGAAAGCCTGCACGGACTCGCCCAAGCCACCGTTCAGGAGTCGGGGGTCAAGGCCGCCGTTGTCGTCAATCAGAAAGGCCGGACCATCGCCGTCAGCGGGCGGGTATCCCTGTCAGCCGAAGAACTCCGCAATGCCCTGGGCGAACCCCGGCTGGTTGCCGAGACCGACCACTGGATCGCGTTCGGCGCCCCGGTCAAGCGCTCGACCACCGATACCGATCTGTTCTTCGATCCGCCGTCGAACGCCGGGAAATCCTCAACGCCCGAGATCATCGGCTATATTTTTGTCGAACTCGACAAGACGGAACTCGCCAACAAGCAACGCGAGCTGGTCATGCGCGGACTGATGATCGTCCTCTTCGGCATGCTAATGCTGGCTGCGCTCGCCATTACCATGGCCGACAATCTGGCCCGTCCGGTCATGCGCCTGGTCCAGGCCGTCAACGGCATGTCGTCGGGCAAGCTGGAAACGCGCGTGCCCACCACCTCCAGCGGCGAGCTCGGTGTCCTCGAAAACAGCTTCAACCAGATGGCTTCACGCATCGAGGAAGTCCACCTCTCCATGCAGGCGCGTATTGAAGAAGCGACCGCCCAACTCGCCTTCCAGGCCCGTCATGATGCGCTGACCGGCCTGCTCAACCGGCGCGAATTCGAACACCGCCTGGAAAAAGCACTGGCCAGCGTTCAGGCGGGTGACGAGGAGTTCTCGGTCATATTCGCCGACCTGGACCGCTTCAAGCAGGTCAACGACACGTGCGGCTATCTCGCCGGCGACGAATTGCTGCGCCAGATTGCCCTGCTGTTCCAAGGACGCCTGCGCGAGGAGGATACGCTCGCCCGACTCGGCGGCGACGAATTCAGCATTATTCTAGCCAATTGCACGGGCGCCCGGGCGCGTCAGGTCGCCGAGGATCTTTGCGGGCTGGCTTCTGCTTATCGTTTCATCTGGCAGGACAAGGTCTTCGCCATCGGAGCCAGCATCGGCGTCACGACAGTCACCCGCAAAGTCCGGAATATCAACGAAATTCTCGCTGCCGGCGACGCCGCCTGCCACCGTGCCAAGGAAAGCGGCCGCAACCGGGTTTGCGAGCAGGAGGTTGCCCAAGCCCAGGATCGCCGGCAGGAAAGCAGCAATTGGGCAAGCCGGATCGCCATAGCCCTGTCCGAGGATCGCCTGCTGATCGAAGCCATTCCCCTGCGTTCCCTGCAGGTTTCCATGGGCGGCCATATCGTTGCCCTGACGGCACGCCTCAACGAACCCGGGCAACCCCCCGTGACCCTGGCCGCATTGATCGATGCGGCTGAACGCTACGATCTGGCCCCTGCCATCGATCGACGCCTGATCGACTGCGCCATCACCGCCCTGGCGCGGGCAAGGCTGCAACAACGCTCGCTGTACTGCTTGGTACCCTTGTCCCGCGGCTCGATCAGCAGCCACGACACCGTCGATTACATTGCGCATAGCCTGAGCACCCACAATCTGACTGGAGACCGGCTGTGCTTTGTATTTTCCGAAGACATCCTCACCCATCAAACCAGTCAGGCCATCGAGTTCTCCCGCCAGATGAAGAACCTACGCTGCCAGATCGGTCTTGAAGACTTTGGCGGCGGACTATCGTCCTTCAGCCACCTGCGCAGCATCTATCCCGGTTACGTGAAACTCAGCCGTAGCCTGACCCGCGACCTGGGTGGCAGCCGCGCCTCCACGGCCCTTCTGCGGGCAGTACAGGAAATCACGGCCGACCAGCATATTCGCTCGATCGCCGAGGACGTCGACGATCTGGAAACACTGGAGCAGTTGCGCGATCTGGGAATCGATTATGCACAAGGCAAGGCGATTGCCCCCAACGAGCCATTCGATGTCTGGTTCGAAGGCGCAGTCATGCGGGCCGCCTGACCGGAACGCCCCTGCCACAGCGGCAGGTCAGTAAGCGAGGGGCAGGCTACTGCGCCCCGGGATTCGTTTACCCGTCGACTTCCAATCGCTCGATACTGCCGGGCGCAGCCATCGCCTGCGCCCAAGCCTCGGCAAAACAGGCTGACTGTGCCCCCAACGTTACGCCGTGGCGTTTGGTGGCGACCAGGCACAGCGCCAAACCTGCCTGCTCCACCGCAGTCACGCCCTCCAAGTCGATTTCATCGACGCCCATCCGTGTCAGGGCATGCATGAAATCACTGCGCAAGACAGCCGACAATCCGCCGGTAATGCGCATCGTCTTGCACCTGCCCAACTCGTGGACAGACAGGATGGAAGCCTTGCCGCTGGCCAGCGCCGCATTGATCGCGTCCTCGATCACGATCTGGCTGATCGGTCCCTGCTGGAAACGCACCCCGTACAGATCGCACACGCGGCTGACCACAACCGCCGGCACATCAATCACAGGTGAATCGAAAACGCTGAACTCGCACCCGATGTTATGGGAAATCTCAAGCGGCATCGGCGTTCGCAGCATCAATCCCGATAAGGAGAGATTCTCGATCACCCCCTTACCTGCCTGCCCGCCAAAGCCGATACTGATCGACTGCGGCGTACCAAAGCGAATGCGCTGATGCCTTCGTTGATCCAACATGAGCCAGATTCTTTCCAAGGATTTAAGCAGGGGATTCTAACAAAACTTGACTATTCGAAACGCCTTAAGCGCCTCGTTTCATTGACATTTCGATGCTCCGTCGGTATCGTCCAAGAACGCTGGACGCAAGTTCGGTCGCGCCGATTTGAGCTCTGATTGCGGGCGCTTATAAATTCAGCTAAAACGGGAACACCCAGTTCGCGTTTTTGGCCAACTGGGTTTTTTGTTTTCAGGTTCAGGAACAGCATGCCAGGACAATCCGTCGGCGTCGTCACGTCGCAACGCGCCCACTTCGACCAGCCGCTGCAACTGCGTAGCGGCGGCGTTCTGCCGGCCTACGATCTGGTCTACGAGACCTACGGCACGCTCAATGCCGCCAAGTCGAATGCCATACTCGTCTGCCACGCCCTCTCCGGCCACCACCATATCGCCGGCCATTATGCCGACGCCCCGAACAATATCGGCTGGTGGGACAACATCGTCGGACCCGGCCGGCCGCTCGACACCGACCGTTACTTCATCGTCGGCCTGAACAACCCCGGTGGTTGCCACGGCTCGACCGGCCCATCGTCGATCAATCCGGCCACCGGCAAACCGTGGGGCGCCGATTTCCCCATCGTCGCGGTCAGCGACTGGGTCGAAGCTCAAGCACGATTGGCCGATCGGCTCGGCATCGACGCCTGGGCCGCCGTCATCGGCGGCAGTCTTGGCGGTATGCAGGCCATGCGGTGGACCATCAGCCAACCAGAACGCGTCCGCCACGCCATCATCATCGCCTCCGCCCCCAAACTCTCGGCACAGAACATCGCCTTCAACGACGTCGCCCGCCAGGCCATCCTGACCGACCCCGACTTCCACGGCGGCAACTACTACGAACACAACACGCGTCCGGTGCGTGGCCTGCGCCTGGCGCGCATGCTCGGCCACATCACCTACCTGTCCGACGACCAGATGGGCGAGAAATTCGGCCGTGAGCTGCGCAACGGCTCTTTCGGCTTCGATTTCGATGTCGAGTTCGAAGTTGAGTCCTACCTGCGCTATCAGGGCGACAAATTCGCCGGCTATTTCGACGCCAATACCTACCTGCTGATGACCAAGGCGCTCG
>CAMKYP010000330.1 GCA_946477505.1 uncultured Dechloromonas sp.
TCGTCGATCTGCTCGACGACGCCCCCCGCCTCGGCGGCCAACTGTCGGGCCACCGTCGCCAATGCGGCCGGCTCGACCGGCTGAACCGGCAGTTTCGCCAGCAGGGGGCTGGGACGCAGCAAGCGATTGCCGTCGGCCAGCGCATAGGAATAGCGCACTTCCGGTGCCGCCTGCGACAGCCGCGCATGGACGCGGCGGGCAAAATCGAGTTCGACCTCGGCACTGGCGTGACTGGCCCCTGCCGCACGCAGCAGCTCCGCCGGCAGTAGCGGATTGGGGCGCGGCGGCGGCGGCCACTGATCGTCGTTCAGACCCATCACCCACAGCGCGTCGAAGGACAGACCGGCGCTCTCCAGCACGCCCAGCACCTGAATCGTCGGCTTGCCCCGCGTCTCCGGCTGGAACAGACGCTGGCGGCACAACTGGGAAAGGCGGCGCACCGCCTCGGCGAACCCCAGCGGCCCCAACAGCGTATCGAAACGCCCGAAACTATCGAGGACTTCGCCGAAGGCCCGACGGGCTTGATATTCGTGGCTGGACAAGGGGCGATCGCCCGGCCAGCCGGCCGCTGCCAGCACGGCGCGGAAAACACCGGCCCAACGGCCGGGCAGCTGCTTGCGCGGCGCCCGCTCGCTCGCCTCGACAAAGGCCGACAACGCCGCCATGCTCTGCGGACAAAGGGGCGGCGCATCGGCCGACAAGCGTTCGGACAAGCCCAGGATGGCGCGCGGCGTGGTGAAATACGGCAAACTGCGGCGGACGGCGGCATCCAGCCGCGCCCGGCCATCGGCCTCCGCTTCGGCGGCCGACCAGCCGCCCGCGAGCAACAGGGCCGACAGGCGGCCCTGCTCGATCTTGGTTCGACTGCCGCCCAGCGACAGCAAGTCGAGGGCCACGCGGACCAGCGGAATATCCGCCAGCGCGCGCCCGAGCGAGAAGTTGAAGCAGCGCGGATGCTCGGCCGCGTCGGGGCGGATCAGCGCCGGATGCAGGACATCGTCGAGCAAAAACTCCAGGCGATCGCGTACGCCGGCCAGGTTGGGGGCGACGATGCCGAGCCGGGCGTCGGGGTTGTCGGCCAGGCGCTGCCGTGCCCATGCCACGACCAGCGCACATTCGACATCGAGATCGGTACAGGCATGCACCGTTTGCCGGGGCGCCTCGCAAAAAGTCATGCTTTCCTGTCCGACTTCAACGCCGCGTGCGGCCAGCGCAGCCATCAGATCACGCTCCAGCGGTGTGAAGCGATCGAAGCCGGCAAGAAGAACCGTCGCCGGCAAGGCGAAATGGCCGGCTTCGATCAGGCCGATCAGTTGCCGGTGCAGCCCGGCCGCGTCGATCCAGCCATCCGTCCGGCAACGCCGTTCAAACTCGGCCTGCCAGCCGATGAACAGGCGCGCCTCGTCGGACAATTGCTGGCCGCCCGGTTTGAGCTGCCAGACGCGGCACAATGCCTGAGCCTCCGCCGCCGAAGCCGCCATACCCTGAATATCGAACAGGGGCGCCGCTTCGGTCAGCGAACCGGCGATCACCTTCTCCCAGAGCAAGCGCTCGGCAAAGGGATCGAGCGCTGTCGGCAGCTCGGCGACGCCGCTCAGGGCGGCCTCCTCGGCCAGTCCGCTCAGCCACTGGGCGAGCGTCAGCGCCCGCCGCGTCTGCCACACGCGCCGGCCGACCGGCACCTCGCCACGCAGTGTCTGGGCAAGGCGCGTTGTCGCGCAGAGGGTCAGGATGGCATTCAATCAGCGCCCCGAGAACGCCACACGATCAATACGACGCTGCCGGAACGGCCGGTTTGGCTGGGCCCGCAGGTTTTGCCGGAGCAGCCGGCGCCGGAATGATGGCGGGACCGGCCGGCTTGACGACCGGAGCGGCGGGTTTCGCCGGCATGCCGGGAACAGCCGGTGCCGCAGGCTTTGCCGGCATCCCCTCCACCTCTGGCGCAACAGCCGGCGCTGCCGGCTTGTGGTCGAGCATCGGCCTGGCCGGTTGGGCTGGCTGGAGAGGCGAGGCCGGCGTCATGGGCTTTTCCGCAGCCACAGCCGCAGGTGCGGCAACGGCTGGCTTGGCAGGCGCGGCTGGCGCCATTGCGTTACGGGTTGGCGCAGGCAAACTCATCTGCTTGGCCGGGCTGGATGCGCCCTCCGCCCGGGGGGCTTTTTCCGGGGCAGCTTTCTTGTCGCTTGCCTTCGTTACCGCGCTATCCGGCGCCTCTATCCTGGTTGGCCCGCTGAATGAAACCTTGCCCTTCAAGCCTTCGATCACGTTTTCGTGCAAACCCGGCACCTTCTTCAGGTCGCGCAGCGACTTGAAAGGTCCGTTCTGCCGCCGGTAGTCGATGATTGCCTGGGCACGGGTTTCACCGATGCCATACAGGGTGTCCAACTCTTCCGCGGTGGCGGTATTGACGTTCACCTTGGCCCAGGCCAGACCCGAACATAGCAGGGCGGCCATCGCAAACGACAGGAAACGGGCTTTCATGGTCTCACTCCCGGTAAATTGATCATCCAAGTATGCCACTGCCGCTGGCTCAAGGCGTGCCGACGAACAGGAAGAGATTGGAAACGCCACTCGTCGAGTAGCCGAAGCCGACATAGGCCGGACCGAACGGGGTCTGCCCACCCAAATAGATGGCCGCCGAATCGATCAGACCGTCACGATTCGACTCGCTGTAGCGCATCCCGACCTTGGCGGCTTCGAGGGCGAACCCCAGGCGCATGTCGCCGCTCAGGCCGAGCGGCAGGTGGCCGATGATCTGCTCGGTGCGCAGGCCGATATAGCGGATGTCGTCACCGATCAACTGGTTGGGTGCGAAGGCGGTCATGTTCAGGAAACCACCCAGATTACCGGCGTCGTAGACCGGCAGCACGCCACGCGGGGATCCGGTGTAGCGGAAGCGGGCATTGAAGACCGTGCCGCCCAGCGAAAAGGCGCCCTGCAGATTGGCCTCGGCTTTCGAATAGCCGACTTCCGGCGAATCGAAATAGGAGAGTTGCGCCGCCCAGCCGCGGGTCGGGAAATGCATGCGGTCGAACTGGTCGAAATCGATGCTGGCCTTCCATCCACCAAAGGCCGCATCGGCACTGGGCAGTGACGGCGAACCAATGTCGAGATCGTAATAGCGATGGCGCTGCACCCAGCCCAGGCGCACCGGCCCGAGAACGCCGACGTTGGCGCCGAGATAGGCGGCATAGCCGCTCTCAGTGACCTTGTACTGCGCGATGCGGGTGTCGTTCTGGTAGATGTTCAGACGGCCCTGCTCGATCCCGGCGGTCGCCTCGACAAAAAAGCGCTGAGCCGGATCGAGCGGCTGGTAGAAATTGGCGCCGAGACGGTTGGTCGAGCCGACGTCGCCGGTCACGATCAGCTCGCCGCCAAGGCGATTGAGCCAGGTGGACTGATAGGCGGCGCGCAACCCGAACGAGGTTCCCTGACTGTTATCGGCCTGCAGATTGAGGCCGAAACGCAGGTAGTCCGGTCCCCAGCGCTTTTCCAGCGGAGTGATGCGCAGAATGTTCTTGTCGCGCTGCGTGAGCACCATGTAATCGACGCTCTCGTACCAGCCGTCGCCATACATGCGGAGCAGATCGCGGTTGATTTCGGCCGGCTTGATGCCTTGTCCTGGTTCGACATGCAGGTGGCGCTCGACTGCCGCCGGATCGACCTTGTGCAGCCCGACAATCTCGATCTTGTCGATGCGCGGCGAGGTACGGCGTTTGACTTCGATACCCTGCCACCAGGCCGCATAAACTTCGGGCGGCAGGGATAGCGCCGCCAGCCGGTCGCTCACCGCTTCGCCGGCAGCCCTGCCCCGATCGGCGGCTTCGCCATGCCGTGAAAAATCGCCGGCCGTGATGCCGTTCAGGTCAGGCTTGATGTAGATGTCGCCCTCGCGCAACAGGGCTACCGACCGGCTGACATTCTGCTCGGTCAGGATGGCGATCATCTGCGCCGAGACGGTGATCAGCGAGCCGACCTCCTCCGCCTTGAGCAGCGGAGAGCCAACGTTAACGGCGATCACGACGTCCGCCTTGCAGCGTTCGCGCACCTCGGCAATCGGCAGGTTGTCGACCAGGCCGCCATCGACCAGCTTGTATCCCCTGAAATCAACCGGCGCCAGCAGACCGGGTACCGACATGCTCGCCCGCATGGCCTGGGTCAGCGGGCCATCGCGGAAAACCACGCGCTCGCCTGTACCAATGTCGGTGGCCACGATGGAAAGCGGCAGCGGCAGGTCCTCGAGATTGCGCTCCCCCAGATTGGCTCGCACCAATTGGTTGAAAAACAGCTTGATTTTCTGGCCGGTGACGACACCAGTCTGGTATTTGACCCCATCGGTCATCAGGCCGCTTTCCGAGCCCGCCAGAAAGCGCCGGGCCATCATCTTGTTGCGATGACTCAGTTCCGCGTAGTCCGGATTGTCGATGAACATGTCGTTCCAGTCCGCCGCACTCAGGCTCTCGCGCATCGCGGCGGGCGACATGCCGGCCGCCCAGGCGCCGGCAACCAACGCTCCCATGCTGGTCCCTGCGACGCAATCGACGGGTACCCGCTGCTGCTGCAGGGTTTCGAGAATGCCAATGTGTGCCGCGCCACGCGCCCCCCCGCCGCCCAGCACCAGGCCGATACGCGGGCGGGCAGCATCGGCGGCCAGCACCACGTTCGCAACAGCCGGCAAGACCGCAATCAGCAGACAGGCAGCAATCCGGAAGAATCGGGACATATTTGTTCCAAGCGAAAAAAAGCCCCGCAGTGCGGGGCTTTTCGGTGAAGCGACGGCGGATTACTTGGTGC
>CAMKYP010000331.1 GCA_946477505.1 uncultured Dechloromonas sp.
GTGATGACGAGGAAGGTGGCGGTGAGGCCGGCGAGGGTGGGGATGCCGAAAGCGATCCGCTCTACGACCAGGCCGTCGATATCGTGCTCAAGAACCAGCGAGCATCGATCTCGCTTGTCCAGCGTCACCTGCGCATCGGCTACAACCGTTCGGCACGCCTGATCGAAGCCATGGAGAAGGCCGGGCTGGTTTCTGCCATGGACGGTCGCGGCGGGCGCGAAGTGCTGATGAAGAAGCCCGCCGAATAGGCGACTTGCAAACCGTTACACCCTGAAACAGTGCGCCGGGAGCTGGCGCCTTAAACTACGCGCATGAATAAATTTCAAAAAATCCTGTCGGCTGTCGTCATGGCACTTGCTCCGGGCCTGGCTGCGGCCGGCGCGGTCGATCAGTTGCACGATTTTCTCAGGAACACGAAAACCCTGAGGGCCGAATTTGCCCAAGCGGTGATCGCCAAGAGCGGCCGCAAGCCGCAGCAATCGTCCGGCGTTGTCGCCATTTCGCGACCGGGGAAACTGCGCTGGGAAATCCAGAAGCCCTATCCGCAACTGGTGGTTGGTGATGGTGAGAAGGTCTGGATACACGATCCCGAGTTACAGCAGGTGACCGTGCGCAAAGCCGGGCAGGCGATTGGCGGTTCCCCGGCGGCCCTGCTGTCGGGCAGCAATGAGCTGGAAAAGAACTTCACCCTCAAGGAAGCCGGGGAAGCCGAAGGAATGGCCTGGGTCGAGGCGATTCCCAAGGCAAACGACAGCGGTTTCGAGCGCGTGCGGCTCGGTTTCACCGGTAGCGATCTGAAGGCCATGGAATTGCTTGACGGCTTTGGCCAGACGACCCTGATCCGCTTCTCGCGAATCGAGAAGAACCTCGCGTTGCCGGCTTCAACCTTCCGGTTTACGCCACCGGCCGGGGCCGACGTGGTTGGCGAGTGACGCTCAGCCCAAGCGTCTGAGCATGTAGCGGGCCGTGCCGGGATAGGTGGCCAGGTGCGCAGCCTGCTGCGCCTCCAGCGTGGTGATGTCGGTGAATCCCTGTTGTATCCAGAACCTGCGGGCATCCTGGACGCAGACCAGCGCCGCCGCGGGCCACCGGGACGATGCCAGGGCATGGCGCACGAGTGCGGCGCCCAAACCGTTTCCGCTTGCCGTCGGGCATACGGCCAGATCATGGAAATACAGGCAGTCCGGGTTCTTCGGGATGTCAAAGGCGCCACCCAGCGGCGTGACCTTGCCCGTTGTCGATGGATAGGTCATCAGATAGGCAGCGGGGATTTCATCCAGCAGCGCAACCCAGGCAAAGCTTGGCGCGCATGCCAGGCGATCTCTTATCGCGATGGCCGTTTCGTTCATGGACGGCGGATAGCAGCGTTGCTGGATGCTCAGCACCGCCGGCAGGTCCGATGGTGTCATGTGCCGGAGCACAAAGTGACGGCTATTCCGGGGCCGGTGGGCTAAAGGTGGTCGCTTATCTGTCATGTGAAGCGTCGGGTGTGGCGTTCCAAGATTGCAGCGGTAGCATGAAAAATGCCGATCACGGTGGTGATCGGTATTTTGGTCATGTGCCTGGCGTGCTGGCCGGGGGAAGGTCCGCTGTCAGGCGGCGTTGAGCGCCTGATCCAGGTCTGCGATCAGGTCGTCGACGTGTTCGATGCCAACCGACAGACGAATCATGTCTTCCGATACGCCCGCCTTGGCCAGTTCTTCCGGCGACAGCTGGCGGTGCGTGGTCGAAGCGGGATGGCAGGCCAGGGTCTTGCAGTCGCCGATGTTGACCAGGCGGGTGACCAGCTTCAGCGCATCCTGGAACTTGCCGCCGCCTTCGCGGCCGCCCTTGACGCCGAAGTTGAGAATACCGGAGGCACGGCCGCCCATGTACTTCTGGACCAGCGCGTGATCCTTGTGATCTTCCAGGCCGGCATAGTTGACCCAGCTGACTTTCGGATGATCCTTGAGGAAACGGGCGATCTTGATTGAGTTCGCGCAGATGCGGTCCATGCGCAGGGCCAGGGTTTCGACGCCCTGCAGGATCAGGAAGGCGTTGAACGGCGAGATGGCGGCCCCCATGTTGCGCAGCGGCACGACGCGGGCACGGCCGATGTAGGCGGCGGGGCCGAGGGCTTCGGTATAGACGACGCCGTGGTAGGAAACGTCCGGTTCGTTCAGGCGCTTGAACTTCTGCTTGTGCTCGGCCCACGGGAACTTGCCGCTATCGACGATGATGCCGCCGATGGAATTGCCGTGGCCGCCGAGGTACTTGGTCAGCGCATGAACAACGATGTCGGCACCGTGCTCGAAGGGGCGGCACAGGTAGGGCGACGGCACGGTGTTGTCGACGATGACCGGCACGCCGTGCTTGTGGGCGATTTCAGCCAGCTTCTCGAAGTCGGTGATGTTGCCCAGCGGGTTGCCGACGGATTCACAGAAGACGGCCTTGGTCTTGCCGTCGATCAGCTTCTCGAAGGCAGCCGGGTCGCGATAGTCGGCGAAGCGGACCTCGATACCGTACTGCGGCAGGGTGTGGGCGAACAGGTTGTAGGTGCCGCCGTACAGGGTGCTGGAGGTGACGATGTTGTCGCCGGCTTCGGCGATGGTCTGGATGGCGGCAGTGATGGCGGCCATGCCGGAGGCCATGCACAGCGCGGCGATACCGCCTTCCATTTCGGCAACGCGTTTTTCCAGCACGTCCTGGGTCGGGTTCATGATGCGGGTGTAGATGTTGCCCGCGACTTTCAGGTCGAACAGGTCGGCGCCGTGCTGGGTGCTGTCGAAAGCGTAGGAGGTTGTCTGGTAGATCGGGACGGCGACGGCCTTGGTGGTCGGGTCCGGCGAGTAGCCGCCGTGGACGGCAATGGTTTCGATCTTCATGCGTGCGCCTCTCTCTCTTTTATTTGATGGAGTAAAAACGCAAAGTGTATCAGGGCCACCGCCTTGTGGGCGGTGGCCCTGATGTTCGATCGTTGGACGAGATGGAGGGGTCAGATAGGCAGCAGGTTGCCGTTGCTCAGGCGGATGCGTTCGCCGCCACGCCAGCGCGGCGCCGTTTCCTGGGTGTAGGTTCGGGTCGTCCCATCGTCCAGGCGCACAGTGATCTCGTAGCGCTTTTCGGCGCGGTATTGCCTTTCCGCCTGGTTGCCCGCGTAGGCGCCGCCCAGAGCGCCGACGATGGCGGCGACGTTGCTGCCGTTGCCCTTGCCAACCTGTTTGCCGAGCAGGCCGCCGACGACGCCACCGGCTATGGCACCGAGACCGCTGCCCTCGGCCGGCGTGCTGACTTCGCGGACCGATTCGACGATACCGCAATCGTTGCATGCAGGTGTCGTCGGGCGGGTGGGGATGACATCGATGCCGACATCGTTGGCGGCAGGGTAGGAAGAGGGCGTGGTCCGTTCGCTGACGCGGCGCCAGTCGCCGCTATTTCGTGAGGCGGGGGCGGAGTCGTCAGCGCGCGGGTGCGGCCTGGGTGCCACGACCGGCCGTGGGTGCGGTGCCGGCTTCGTTTCGGGCGCCGCCACCGGGGTCGGTGCGATGGCCTGGGCTGGCGCGGCAACCAGCGCCGATGGTGTTACCGGTTCGACCATGGCTTTGGGCAGCAGTCCGGTGTAATGGGCTGTAGCGGCAAGGCTGGCGATGGTGGCGGCGGTTGCCGCAACGATGATCATCGGGTGGGTGGTCTGGGTGGCGTCTTTCATCGGTTGTTCTCCTCGTGGGGCATGAACCGAGTAACGCTGCGCGGCCGTGGGCGACGACCTCCGAAACAAAGCCTTACAAGTGATTACGAATTGTCGCCGGAGGGCAGGGGGCGGCGCCGAGGAGCAAGAATGAAGCGGCCGGGATCGACAGCATCCACGAGGTCGTTCTCCAGCGGTAGCGGCTCGCCTTCGAGGCGGGAAACGAGCAGATCGGCCATTAGCGCCGACCAGACGATGCCGCGCGCGCCATAGCCCTGTACGCACCATAGCCCCGGCTGGCGCGGCAGGCTGTGCAGGCGGGTATTCGGGCCTGTCGCCGAAGGATCGGGAACCGGGCCGACGATGGGCAGGCGGTCCGGCGACATTGGGCGGAAGCCGACGCGGCCGTCCAGGGTGGATGGATCTATCCCCTGCGCAAAGCCGGGCAGGCTGAGGTTGAGCCGGGCCAGGTTTTCCTGATGATCGACGGTGCGCAGGCTGCTGTCGGGATCGCCGGACTGCAAGGTGGCACCGATCAGGCGCAGGCCGTCGATGGCCGGCATAGCGTAGCCCAGTTTGCAGACCACGTGCGGCAGATCGGGCGTGGCGTCGGCCGCCAGATGGCTGACCTGGCCGCGCGCGGCGCGCTGCGGCAGCCAGGCAAACTGGGCGAAACGTGGTGCCGCATGGCCGCTGGCCATGACCAGCACCGGTGCTTCGGCCATTACGCTGCCATCGGCCGCCAGGGCCTGCCAGTTGTCGGGCGTCCGGTTCAGGTGGTCGACGGCGCTGTCGTAGCACACCGCAATGCGTTCGGGAAAGGCGGCCAAGGCGGCTTGGCACAGGCTTGAAGGGCGTACCCAGCCGCCGTTGGGGAACCACCAGCCGCCGGTATCGACCGGCCAGGCGAGGCGGCGGCTTGCCGCGTCGCGCTCGATGAACTGCAGCACCTCGGGCGGCCAGCCGAGTTGCTCGACGGCGCGCCGTTGCTGCGCCTCGTGGATTGGCTCGCGGCCGAGATGCATGACGCCGCAGGCGTCCCAGCGCACGCCCGGAAGACGCTGCAGCAGGCTGCGAGTCGCCAGGTAGCCGGC
>CAMKYP010000332.1 GCA_946477505.1 uncultured Dechloromonas sp.
CCCTTAGCGGCTAGGAGACACCGCAGCCGGCTCCACGATTTTCATCGATGCCAGTTTGACGTACAAGGTGCTGCGGGCGATACCCAAGGTGCGAGCCGCCCGGGAAAGGTTGCCGTTGGCGTTTTCGACGGCGGCACGCACGGCTTCACGTTCCATTTCATCCAGGCGGCCAGCCGTTGCAGCTGGTGCAAACACAGGGATGGCGCCGGCGACAATGTGGGCTGGCAATAGGGCCGGGTCAATGGTGTCGCCGTCGCTGAGCGCGAACATGGCTTCGAAGACATTCTGCAGTTCGCGGATGTTGCCCGGCCAGTGATAGCACAACAAGGGCTGCAGCACTTCGGCAGCGACCGTCTTGGGCGGGCAGCCATATTTGCGTGCCAGTCGTTCGTTCAGATGGGCAATGACCGCCTCGATGTCGCCGGGCCGTTCGCGCAGGGCGGGTAGTTTGAGGCAGACCACGCACAGGCGATGAAAAAGGTCCTCCCGGAAGCGGCCAGCGGCCACATCGGCGAGCAAGTCCCGGTTGGTGGCGGCGATAAGGCGTACCACCACCTTGCGCTGGCGAGTGTCGCCCAGGCGCACGACGATTCCATCCTGAAGGACACGCAGCAGGTGAGGCTGCATATCGAGGGGCATTTCGCCGATCTCATCGAGGAACAAGGTGCCGCCGTCCGCCTGCTCGAACTTGCCGGGCAGGCCGCCGCGACGGGCTCCGGTGAAAGCCCCCTCGGCGTAGCCGAAGAGCTCGCTGGCCAGCAGCTCTCGCGTCAGGGCGCCGCAATTGACCGCCACGAAGGGCCCGTCGGGGCTGGTGCCGGCCTGGTGCACGGCGCGGGCGAAGAGTTCCTTGCCTGCCCCCGTCTCTCCCAGGAGCAGCACCGGCAGGTCGAGGGGGGCGATACGCCGGGCACGGGCCTTGGCCGACTCCAGGCTCTCGCTGCTACCGATGATGTCGGCGAAAGGGTCGCCTTCCGCCGGAAGCGCCTTGGGCAGGGGGGGCATGGTCGCTGCCTGGCGGGCGCCAAGGGGAATCACCAACAGGGTACCCAGTTCGCCTTCGACATCCTTTACCGGGTGCAGCCATTCCGGGCGCAACCAGTCGGGGCGATGGTGGCGGCGGTCGATCTCCGGCCGCGCCAGGTTAAGGCCCGGCACCTGGCCGCCTACCTCGAAGGGCAGGCGCACGCCGTACTGCTCGCGGGCGGCCTGCACGCTACCGGCGGTACGCACGATACGGCCGCGGTGGTCGAAAAGCACCAGGCAGTCGCTGCCGTAGCGCCGGAAGTCGTCCATGGCCCGGGCCAGCAGGCGACTGTGCAGGACGCCGTCACGCCGCGCCAGCTCACCCTGGATCTGCTTGGCAGCGGCCATCACCAGGCCCAGAGTGTGGCCGTGGAAGGTCTCCTTGACGCCGGAAACATCCACCACGCCGAGCAGCGTGCGACCGAGGGGATCGAGGATAGGGGCGGCGGCGCAGGTCCAGCGCTTGACGTCCACGCAGAAGTGCTCGCTGGCGTAAATCTGCACAGGGGCAGCTGTGGCGATGGCAGTGCCGATGGCGTTGGTGCCGATGACCTCCTCGTTCCAGCAACCGCCGGTGGCCAGGTTGATGGCCTCGCCGGCACTGCGCGCCCGAGTCTCGCCGTTGAGCTGGAGGATGGTACCGCTATGGTCGCTGAGCATGATCAGCGTACCGCATTCCCGCAGGATGTCGCACAGGCCTTCCAGCACCGGCCGGGCAGCATCGCAGAGGTCACGGTTCTGCCCCTGCAGCTGGCGGACCCGCTCGTCTGCGGCGCCCGGGGCGCAGCGGCTAGCCGGGTCGACAGATTCGGAACGGCAGCGCTGCCAGGAATCGAGGACGACGGGGCGCACTCCCGTCCCGGGTAGCGGCCTGTCTTGCAGGAAGCGCTCCCAAGCGGAGGCCACGACCTGCTCGTCGCCGACCCTGGGAATCAGGGAACCGCACTGGGAAAAGGGCATGGGGACCGCCGGGGAATCATCTTTAGTTGTCTTTAGTGAAACTACTGCACCAGTCCGTAACCGTATTCCCTTGTCGACCCAAAGTCAATAATTCCCTTATGTATCAATAGGTTGTGCACTGCAATAAGGAGCATAAAAAGTGTCCGATTTCAGGACACACCCGGCATCGCGTCGCTTTTCCGGACAATTTCCCATGGTCTCGGGCCGGCTATCCTGCAATCCGAAAACAGCAGACAAGCCACTGATTAACAAACAATTTCCGAAGCCCGCCTCCACCCTCAACGCCCCTGGCCCACGCCTTGCCATGAAGTAAGCGTGGGAAATCCCACCATGAACACACCAAGGACAGGAGGCAACATGCAACAGCAATCCACCGTACAGGTGATGGGAATCGATGCCGGCGGCACGATGACCGATACCTTTTTCGTGCGCGACGACGGCCGCTTCGTGGTCGGCAAGGCACAGAGCAACCCGGGGGACGAATCCCTGGCCATCTACAACTCCTCCGTGGACGCCCTCGTCCACTGGGAGCGGACTGTGGACGACGTCTATCCGGAACTGGCGACCTGCGTCTATTCCGGTACCGCCATGCTCAACCGCATCCTCATGCGCAAAGGCCTCGACGTCGGCCTCATCTGCAACAAGGGCTTCGAACAGATCCACTCCATGGGCCGCGCCCTGCAGAGCTACCTGGGCTACGCCCTGGAAGACCGCATCCACCTCAACACCCACCGCTACGACGAGCCCCTGGTGCCCGTCTCCCGCACCCGGGGCGTCACCGAGCGCACCGACGTGCAGGGCAAGGTCGTCATCCCCCTGCGCGAGGACGAAGTCCGCCAGGCCACACGCGAGCTGGTGGAAGCCGGCTCCCAGGCCATCGTGATCTGCCTGTTGCAGTCCCACAAGAACGAAGTCAGCGAACAGCGCGCCCGCGACCTCGTCAAGGCCGAGCTGAAAAAGTTGCAGGTGGACATCCCAGTCTTCGCCTCCGTCGACTACTACCCGTCGCGCAAGGAAAGCCACCGCATGAACACCACCATTCTGGAAGCCTACGGTGCCGAACCCTCGCGCCAGACGCTGAAGAAGGTAAGTGACCGCTTCAAGAAGCACGGCGCCAAGTTCGACCTGCGCGTCATGGCCACCCACGGCGGCACCATCAGCTGGAAGGCCAAGGAACTGGCCCGCACCATCGTCTCCGGCCCCATCGGTGGCGTCATCGGTTCCAAGCTGCTGGGCGAGGCCCTGGGCGACGAGAACATCGCCTGCTCCGACATCGGGGGCACCAGCTTCGACGTGGCGCTGATCACCAAGGGCAATTTCGCCATCAAGTCCGACCCGGACATGGCCCGCCTGGTCCTGTCGCTGCCGCTGGTGGCGATGGATTCCGTCGGCGCTGGCGCCGGCAGCTTCGTGCGACTCGACCCCTACAGCAAGGCCATCAAGCTCGGCCCCGACTCCGCTGGTTACCGGGTCGGCACCTGCTGGCCGGAAAGCGGGCTGGATACGGTGTCGGTTTCCGACTGCCACGTCGTCCTCGGCTACCTGAACCCGGACAATTTCCTGGGCGGCGCCATCAAGCTCGATGTGCAACGCGCCCGCGACCACATCAAGGCGCAGATCGCCGATCCGCTCGGCCTTTCGGTGGAAGATGCCGCCGCCGGTGTCATCGAACTGCTCGACCTCACGCTATCCGAGTACCTGCGCGCCAACATCAGCGCCAAGGGCTACAACCCCGCGGACTTCACCTGTTTCTCCTACGGCGGCGCCGGCCCGGTGCATACCTACGGCTACACCGAGGGCGTCGGCTTCAAGGACGTGGTGGTGCCCGCCTGGGCCGCCGGCTTCTCCGCCTTCGGCTGCGCCTGCGCCGACTTCGAGTACCGCTACGACAAGTCGGTGGACCTCGGCGTCGCCCAGTACGCCCCCGATGCCGCCAAGGCAGCTGCCTGCCGGAGCCTGCAGGAAGCCTGGTCGGAACTGGCGGTCAAGGTCATCGACGAATTCGTCCTCAACGGCTACAAGGCCGAGGACGTGCTGCTGATCCCCGGCTACAAGATGCAGTACATGGGCCAGCTGAACGATCTTGAGATCGTCTCGCCGATCACCAGCGCCGACAGCGCAGCCGACTGGGACCAGATCGTCGACGCCTTCGAAACCACCTACGGCCGTGTCTATGCGAACTCCGCCCGCTCGCCGGAACTGGGTTTCTCCATCACCGGCGCCATCCTGCGCGGCATGGTGGTGACCCAGAAGCCGGTGCTGCCGGAAGACCCGGACGCCGGCCCAACACCGCCGAAGAATGCCTACCTCGGCACACGCCCCTTCTACCGCCACAAGAAGTGGGTCGATGCCGCGCTATGGAAGATGGAGAGCCTGAAGGCCGGCAACCACATCGTCGGCCCCGCCATCATCGAGTCCGACGCCACCACCTTCGTCGTACCCGACGGCTTCGCGACCACGGTCGACAAGCACCGCCTGTTCCATCTCAAGGAAGTGAAATAAGGAGACCTGCCATGAACATGATAAGCAAGAACCAAGTCGGCTTTGCCGACCTGCTGAAGAACGGCCAGACCCTGAAGCAATTCCGCGACGGCATCATCGAGCGCACGAAGGCCAGCGGTCACTACAACGGCCTGGAAAACCTGGAGTTTCGCGACTCCGACCCCATCGGCTACGAGAAACTGTTCTCCAAGCTGCGCGGCGGCCTGGTGCACGCCCGCGAAACCGCCAAGAAGATCGCCGCCAGCCCCATCGTCGAGCAGGAAGGCGAACT
>CAMKYP010000333.1 GCA_946477505.1 uncultured Dechloromonas sp.
CCTCATTTGCTGGCGGCAGCTCAAGCGACCTTGATCATTTTGTTAGCGGTTCTTATGCCGGCATGGGGACGCTGCTGCAGTACCTGGGGCTGCAACGTCTCGACGCCAGGACGCCGGAAGCCGGGGAACTGGCTGAAGTCGACCCTGCGCAGCTCTGCCCGACTGATCCGATCGCGCTGGATATCACCGATCGCGAGGCGCTCGATGCCCGGGCTGCCGCGATGAATGCGGTGCGTCCGCCGGTCGCTCCTGCGCCCCTTCCTGCGGTGACTGCCGGCCCGGATGTCGAGGTTGAAGGTCGGGTCAAGTCCTGGGCTGCGGCTTGGTCGGCACGTGATTACTCGGCTTATTCGAGCTTCTACGCACCGAGCTTCACGCCGGATGGCGGGTTGTCCCGTGAAGATTGGGCGCAACTCCGTCGTAGCCGTATTTCAACGCGTGCCGATATCAGCGTCGAGATTCAGGATCTGAAGATCCGCATGGATGGCAACGATCGTGCCTTCGCCGAGTTCCGTCAGGTCTACAGTTCGAATGCTTTCCGCGATACGACGCAGAAGTCGCTGGAGATGATCCGTGTCGGTGGCAAGTGGCTGATCAACCGCGAAAGCTCGGTACCTTGCGTCGGCAATACGGTCGGCGGCTGCAAACCTGTGCGCTGATGCGCGATGAGGTTGCCGGCTTTCGGCCGGGGGGCGTAAGACAACAAAGGCCATGCATTTCTGCATGGCCTTTTGCATTTCCGGCGAAGCTTGTTAAGCCAGCGTCGGATTCAGGGTGTAGGTACCGGTCAGGCTGGCTTCAGCAAGGATGTGTCCCTGCATGGCGGCGCGCACTTCCGGGCCGCCGAACCGGCCATCGACGGGGAGTTTTTCCACGTCCAGGGCGTAGACGGTAAAGATGTAGCGATGAACGATTTCATCGTTCCATGGCGGGCACGGGCCGTCGTAACCGTAGTAGTCGCCGCGCATGTCGTTGTCGCCGGCAAACCAGTCGGTATAGTTGTTGATTCCCTGGCGGGCGTCATGGGCGGCGAGGGGGCCCGGTTTGCCGCGCGGGATGACCTTGTTGCTGAACTCGCCTTCCTTTAAGGAGGTGAGCGAGGCGGGAAGATCGACCAGAACCCAGTGGAAGAAGTCGACGCGCGGCAAGGTGGCCGGAACGGTGCGTCCTTCCTGGTTGACGTCGTCTCCCCGGCTTGGAACGTCAGGGTCGTGGCAGATCACTGCGTACGACCGGGTGCCGGCAGGTGGCTCGCTCCAGGTCAGTTGCGGGTTGGCGTTGCGGCCGAGGCAGACATGGTGCGCGGGGTCGGGCGTACAGAAGGCGAAGTCGCCGGGGATTTTCTGGCCATCTGCAAAACTGGTGCTGCTCAGTTTCATCGGTGTAGTCTCCTGTTTAGGCGGCTGTGCGCCTTTTGAAGTCGCGAAGCCGGAAGCCGAGAAGCCATAGTGTAGCGAAATAAGCGCCGCAGCCAAGCGGCACGAGCCATGCGAGATGGATGCCCCGTGCCAAGAAGGTGGCATACAACCAATCGGTTTCACTGCCCATGGCAAACCAGAGCGTGCCGGCCATGACGGCCAGTGCAACCGTCAGCCTGAGCAGAAAGCCCGTCCATCCTGGTTGGGGGCGGTAAATATCGAGTCGGCGCAAGCCGCGGTAGAGCATGCCGGCGTTGAGGCAGGCAGCCAGCCCGATGGACAGGGCAAGTCCGGCGTGGCCGATCCAGCCGATGAATGCAAGGTTCATGACCTGGGTGGCGGCGAGCGAGATCAGTGCGATGCGTACCGGGGTCTTGACGTTTTGTCGGGCGTAGAAGCCGGGCGCCAGGACCTTCACGAGAATCAGGCCGGTCAGGCCGATGGTATAGGCAACCAGGGCTTCGCGGGTGCGGAAGACGTCCTCGGCGGAAAATGCGCCATGGAAGAATAGCGTCGCGATCAGCGGCACCGCGAGGATGGCCAGCCCGATGGCGGCCGGAGCGGCCAGCAGCAAGGTGAGGCGCAATCCCCAGTCGAGCAGGCGGGCGTATTCCGCATCGTTCCCGCTGGCGTGGCAACGAGACAGCGAAGGCAGCAGAATCGTGCCGAGTGCGGCACCCAGCATGCCGGAGGGAAATTCCATCAGACGGTCCGCATAATAGAGCCACGAAACGCTGCCCGTCTTCAAAAAAGAGGCGAAGATCGTATTGATCAGCAGGCTGATCTGGGACACCGAAACGCCGATCAGCGCTGGCCCCATCAGCGTGGCGATACGGCGTACGCCGGGGTCGGCCCAGGCGGCGCGCCAGTTGAGCGTCGGTCGTGGCAGCATGGCGATCCTTCTCAGGGCTGGAATCTGAATCGCCATCTGCAACAGGCCGCCGATGAAGACGGCCCAGGCCAGCGCCAGAACGGGAGGGTCGAAGTAGGGGGCGGCAAACAGGGCCATGGCAATGAACGAGATGTTCAGCAGCACGGGAGTGAAAGCGGGCAGGGCGAAGCGGCTCCAGCTGTTGAGCAGCCCTCCCGCGAGGGCTACGAGCGACATGAAGAAGATGTAGGGGAAGGTGATGCGGGTCAGCGTGACAGTCAGTTCGAATTTGCCGGCATCGGCGCTAAAACCGGGGGCGGAGACCCAGACCAGCAGGGGGGCGGCGGCAATGCCGACGGCCGTGATGGCAAACAGCAGCATCGACAACAGGCTGGCAACATGGTCGACCAGCGTGCGCGTGTCCTCCAGGCTCCGCTTGTTCTTGTACTCGCCCAGGATGGGGACGAAGGCCTGGGAGAATGCCCCTTCGGCAAACATGCGGCGAAGCAGGTTCGGTAACTTGAAGGCGACAAAAAACGCGTCGGTGGCCAGCCCGGCGCCGAAGGCGCGCGCGATGACGAAGTCGCGAACAAAGCCGAGAATTCTCGACAACAAGGTCATTCCGCTGACCGTGGCCAGCGCGCGAAGCAGATTCATGGGTTGGTGACGTTGCCTGAACGTGGGCGAAAAAGCTATAATTCTACGCTCTGCTTTTTCGGAAGCGGCGAAAGCCTGATGTTCCGAGGCTTTTGGTAAGCGTGCCGTTGTAGCTCAGTTGGTAGAGCAACTGATTCGTAATCAGTAGGTCGAGTGTTCGATTCACTTCAACGGCACCAGTAATTCCATGCACTTGGGCTAACTCCACGCGGAGTTGGCCTTTTTGCGTTCATCCGCGTGGCTCAGCCGTTTCCGGTTTGTCTCACCGGGGCTCCTGCCCCTATTGGGATACCCGGTGGCACCATGCAACAAACGAAGTAAAGGATTGGCGATGACTACTCCCAAGGTTCTTGATCATTTGAAAAAGCACGGGCAGTTGCTCGACCTCGAAATCGCAAATGCGATCAAGATTCCCCTTGAGGAAGTGCGCGTGGCGCTTTCTGAGCTTTCCGCGCAACAGGAAATCTCGATGTGTAGCGTGACCAGCTTCAAGAACGGCAAGCCTGTCGAGGCGATTCAGTGCCGTATTTTTGGCTACTTCCCCAAGCCCGCTCCCGGACGCAAGCCGGCTAGCAAGCCGGCCGAATAAACCTCGCTTGTGAGGGTGCCCCTTCCTCGTGCAGGGAGGGGTCAGTTGTAGCTGGCCGTGTCGCTGTTGATTTCGACCCGGTTTCGTCCCCCGCGCTTTGCGGCGTATAGCCCGGCGTCGGCAAAGCGCAGGAGTTGCTGCGGAGCCTTGTCGGCGCGAGGGTGCGTGCTGGCGACGCCGAAGCTGCAGGACAACTGGCCGCCAATTCCGCGTTCGTGCGGGATGCAGAGCTCGCGGGCCGACTGCCGCATGCGCTCAGCCACCGCGTAGGCGCCATCGGCATCCGTTCCGGGCAGTATGGCGACAAATTCCTCGCCGCCGTAACGGGCGACGCTGTCTTCCACACGAAATAGCGATTCGCTCAATGTGCTGGCGACTGCCTTGAGACATGCGTCGCCGGCTTGGTGGCCGTAGATGTCGTTATATTGCTTGAAGAAATCGACGTCGCTGAGGACGATGCTGAGTGGCGTTTCCGTCCGCAGGCAGCGCTTCCACTCGGCAGCCAGTGTGTCATCGAAGTAACGTCGGTTGGGAATCCCGGTCAAACTGTCCAGGGTTGCAATGTCCTTGAGTTGGTGGTGGACGTCGCAAATCTCGCGTTGGCGGGCTGCGATGCGCAGCATGGCGCGCACCTTGGCGAGTAGTACGACTTCCGAGACAGGCTTGCAGATGAAATCGTCGCCGCCGGCCAGAATCCCTTGTGCCAAGAGGTTTTCATCATTTATCGACGAAAGAAATACGATCGGCGTCCAGGGGGCGTAAGCTGCACTACCTCCGGCCTGTTCCCAATTGCGGATGGCGCGTGTCAACGAGATTCCGTCGATGCCTTTCTGTGCGCTGTCGAGCAGGATCATGCTTGGTCGCACCTCGCGAACGATCTGTAAGGCCTGTTCGGCTTCTCCTGCGGCGACGACTTTGATGTCTGGTAGTTGGTTCAGGCACTCGCAAATCTGAGCGCGATCCGCCAGTGATGGGTCGATGACCAGCACGACGGCATGGTTGCTGCGGACGGCGAGACGATCAGGCATGGTCGGAAAGCGGACTGCAGATGATCACCCGCCAATCATAGCATCGGACTCGGTACGGGGATTTTTCTTTCGTTCATCACGGAGTAATATGTTGTCTTTACCATACGGTACCGTCTGGAATGGCGGCCGACAACACAGAGGAGAGCGGCAAATGCAGATCAAGGATAAGGTTTTTCTGGTCACCGG
>CAMKYP010000334.1 GCA_946477505.1 uncultured Dechloromonas sp.
ACACCACGCTGGCGCGCATCATCCACGCCGTTGAACAGGCACAGGGTACCCGAGCACCGACCCAACGCTTCGTGGACCGTTTTGCTGCCTTCTATACTCCAAGCATCTTCGCCATCGCGGTGGCGGTGGCCGCACTTGGCCCCTGGCTATTCGCCTGGAGCTGGATGCAGGCGCTCTACAAGGCACTCGTGTTGCTGGTCATCGCCTGCCCGTGCGCCTTGGTGATCGCCACGCCGGTTACGGTAGTCAGCGGATTAGCCTCGGCCGCCCGGCGCGGCATCCTGATCAAGGGCGGCGTCTATCTGGAGGAGGCCCGCAAGCTGCGCGCCATCGCCCTGGACAAGACCGGCACCATTACCGAGGGCAAGCCTCGACTGGTTGCCACGGAAGTGCTGGCGACCGCCGAACCTGAATCTAAGATTCTTTCCTGGGCGGCCAGCCTAGCCGGTCATTCGGATCACCCCGTCTCGAAGGCCATTGCCACCAGCCTGAACCTGCCGGAAAACGACCTCGCCGACTTCACTGCAATTCCCGGTCGCGGCATCGAGGCCCGCCTGGACGGCCATACCTTGATTCTTGGCAATCATCGCTTGATCGAGGATCGTGGACTGTGCAGCACCGAGATCGAGGCACGTCTTGCAGTTCATGAAAATCAGGGGCGAACCGCCACTCTGCTGGCTACCGAGGATCGGGTACTGGCCATCTTCGCGGTAGCCGACACCATCAAGGAAAGCTCGCGGGAAGCGATTATCGATCTGCATCGCCTTGGTGTCACGTCGGTCATGCTCACCGGCGACAACGTAGCAACCGCAACCAGTATTGCCCGCCAGGCGGGAATCGACGATGCACGAGGCAATCTGCTGCCTGAGGACAAGCTGGCTGCCATCGAGGAACTGCAGGGGCGCTATGGATCGACGGCAATGACCGGCGACGGCATCAACGATGCGCCCGCCCTGGCACGCGCCGATATCGGTGTCGCCATGGGAGCTGCCGGCACCGATACCGCCATGGAGGCAGCCGATGTGGTGATCATGAACGACGATTTGCGGCGCATCCCGGAAACTATCCGTTTGTCTCACCAGACACATGCCGTGCTCTGGCAGAACATCGCACTGGCCTTGGGCATCAAGGTCGTATTTCTCGGGCTCGCGGTGTTCGGAAATGCCACCATGTGGATGGCGGTGTTTGCCGACATGGGCGCCAGCCTGCTGGTCGTCGCCAACGGTCTGCGGATGTTGCGGACCTCTGCAGCGCAAACCAAAGACTAAAGCCCCGTTGTTGGTTGGCAAAAAGCAGCGGGGCCATCAGCCGGCCAGTCGTACGCCTATTTCTGTCTCACCATGGGCGGATTTTGCGAAGGCCTCCCCGTCATGCATCCGGGCAATCGCGCCAACGATGGCGAGACCCAGTCCATGATTCTGATGACCGTGGCTACGTGAGGCATCTACGCGGAAAAAGCGGTCGAAGATATGAGGCAGACTCTCGGCAGAAATCGGTTCCCCTCGATTGATCACCGAGAGCTTGATGTGTCCATGAGTTTCCGCGGCGATACGAATCACGATTGAACTTCCGTGATCGGCATACCGAGCCGCATTATTCAGCAGATTGGACAGCACGCGCCGGAGCAGCGCCGCGTCGTACTGGCCTGATGCATCGCCTTCGATAGACCATTGAAGGTCAGATTCGATCAGCACCGCTTCGTAGTAGTCGGCCACTTCGGCGCAGAGCTGGGCAAGGCTTTGAATAGGCATCCGCCGGGCTTTAGCACCCCGGTCGGCTTGCGACAGAAACAGCATGTCATTAACGATGCACGACAACCGGTGCATTTCTTCGAGATTTGAACCGATGCAATCGCGCAGGTGTTCGTCCTTGTCGTTGCTACGCAAGGCCAACTCGCTGCTGGCGATGATGTTCGCCAATGGGGTTCTCAATTCGTGCGCCACGTCGGCATTGAACCCTTCGAGTTGCTGATAAGCCCTTTCCAGTCGATTCAGCAAGTCGTTGAAATGATCGACGAGAACTTGCAACTCGGCAGGGATCCCCTCTGTTTCCAAGCGAGTGTCGAGGGAAAGGATTGCGAGACTGCGCGTTTGCTCAGCCAGCGTCCGAATGGGGGCCAGTCCGAAATAAACGATCAGGTAGCCGCCCAGGGTGATTGCGGCACTCCCGATCAAGGCAGCCCCCCAGAGGATGGCTGCGAGGCGATCCAGAATCGCTTCATCGGGCGCCGTCTCAAGTGCCAATTCGGCAATGGCAAAATCTGTCCTTTGCGCTTCATCGGGGAGTGCAAACGAATAAAAACGAGCTTTTGATGGCCATGCACTTGGCGTCGAGATGAAGCGAGCCTCACCCAGCCTATCGATTAACTTGAGATGCGAGTCCCGATTGATTTTCAGAAGATCGTCCAGGTCGTGTTCAAGCGATCCCGGTTGCAGGTGTCCCGGTGTTTCTTCAAACAGGTGTCGAATTGCCGTGCTGAGCTTTTCAAGACGCTGGTCCTGTTGTGTTTCAAGGTTGGCTTTGACCGAGAAAAAAACGCCGAGGCACAAACATCCCAGAACACTCAAACTCAGCGAAGCGAGCCAGCGTATGAGGCGACCGCTCAGCGTCGGATTGATCATCCTTCTGAGTCTCATTCGCGCAGTTCGAGTACATAGCCCATGCCGCGTACGGTATGCAGTAACTGCGTCTCGAAGGGCATATCCATTTTGGCGCGAAGTCGCTTGATCGAAACTTCGACTACATTGGTATTGCTATCGAAGTTCATATCCCAAACCTGCTCGGCAATCTCGGTTCGTGACAGCACCTCGCCTTGTTTCCTGAGAAACAAAGACAGCAGCAGGAACTCCTTGGCACTCAAATCGACGCGCTGACCGTTCCTGGAGACCTTGCGACGAGCCAGGTCCATTTCAAGATCGTGCAATGCAAGACGATTCGACGTGGCTTCCGGTTGCTGCGGCGCCGACCGGCGCAACAGCCCCTGAATTCGAGCAATCAACTCGGAAAAGGCAAACGGCTTGACCAGATAATCGTCGGCGCCGGTTTGCAAACCGTTAACCCGGTCCTCCACTTTGCCCAGCGCGGTCAGCATCAATACCGGTGTTTGCTTCTTGGTGCGTAAGGCAGCCAACAAGGAGAGCCCGTCCATGCCGGGCAGCATGGAGTCGAGGATGATGGCCGCGTAATCGAACTCCAAGCTCATGTGGAGTCCCGTTACGCCGTCGTGGGCAAGGTCAACGACAAAGCCTGCGGTACCCAATCCCTTTTGCAGGTATTGGGCAAGCTTTTGTTCATCTTCGACAACCAATAGTTTCATTTCTTCACGAATCGAAAGATGTCAATTTTGTAAACTTCCTGTTGGCGTTCTGTCAGTGCTGATTTTTTATAGTTCATCCATGCCGTTCAGTTGTTCGGCATACCCCAAACCCGATGAACCTAAACATCATTGAAGGAGTTCTATCATGAACGTCAAACAAGCCCTTTCCATCCCCGTTCTCTGTGCTGGTTTGGCCCTATCAGGGCAAGTGTTGGCCGAGTCGGTCATGCACAGCACGCCGGAGGGTACGACAAAATTCTACCCGGCGCACGACTCGGGCAGCAAATCCGCCCAGCAAGTGCAACAGGAACTCGATGACTTCAAACGCAATCCGGTTAGCGCGGATGGCCAGTATCGTTACGTGGGCGGTGACCAAGGCTGGGCGATGATTCCGCACGAATATGCCTACCGCGATGGGAAATGGCAGCATGTCGACAAACTCCAGCACAACACCCCGGCACCATCCATGAAAATGACGCCGGAAGAACGGAAGCAGCGCGATGCATTATACCAGGGCGGTTAACTGCACGCCGAGGAAGGATGTGTCGCCCATCGGACGATGACCGGAGAAACTCTGGTCATCGTCAACTCGCCTTCTAATTCAATTTGCGCTGCCGGCTTGGCTTTTTGAACACACTTCAATTCTGTTAATAATTCATTCCATACGTCGCTGGCTTTCCATTCTCCTGTTGATTGTCTTGCCGCTCCAGATTTTCTGGGTTGTGCCCGCTACCTGTTGCCAGCACGAAACGGGATCGGCACAGCACTTCAGTCATCACGACCACAAGCATCAGGCTGAAGATAACGAGAAGCTTGTCAAAGATCCTCTTTCCGATGTGGACAATGATTGTACTGTCTGTCATGCGGGCTGTATTGCCGCATTGACCGCCTTCAGCAGTTCGGAGCCCGAAATCGGTGTTGTTGCTGATCATTTTCGGACAGTCCCGTTTTTGACATCCCCACCTGGCGGCCAGCCCGAACGTCCCAATTGGTCTATCTCCGCCTGATTGGCGGGACGGGCGTTTCCCTGATTCGCTTTCCCTTCGCGTTCGCGGCCTGATCCGCGCTATGGGCATCAAGATCTTGTTCCTCGGGCTGGTGGTATTCTGGGAGTCCATGATGTGGATATAGTCTTCGCAGATATGGGTGCGAGCTTGTTGGTGCTCGAATCGCTGATTTACCTGCCATCGGTCGCCTCAAGACAAACCAATCCGCTTACCGAAAACAGGCTGAAACCCTTGCAACATCAAATTGATGACAAATCTAACAAAGTAGAATTAATTCCTGAATTGAAATGAGATTTACTTTCATTTACAATTTCTGACAGATGTTCTTACCAACTTACAAGCCAGCAACCGAGGGAGCTTTCCTAGGCAGCCAGCCAGTATCGCTAAAACGCCTTCGGAGAGTCTCCATGAT
>CAMKYP010000335.1 GCA_946477505.1 uncultured Dechloromonas sp.
TACGTAGGCACCGAGGCAGAGTCCGACGATCCGCGTGCCGCGCGCATGGGCGGCGACCAAGGCAGCGAGCAGGGCGGCTGGAGCCCGTTCCGCCGGGTCGCGCCAGCTCGGCACGATGATGGTATCCGCCGTGAGCAGCTTTTCGAGGCCGTGCTCGACGACGATGGAGAATCCGGCAGTCGTCGCCAGCCTGCCTGGTTGGGTGGCGCAGACTGCGAAATCGAAGGGAGGCACGCCCGGATGAGGGTCGCCGAATACCACGCAAGGCGCCGAGAGGTGGAAAGGGCTGATGCGCTCGAAGGCGACGATGGCAATGGCGTGGTGCATGGCGCAACGGGCAGGAGATGATTGGCCCGATATTGTCGCATATTGTCATTCGGGCCACTTCTTGGACATCCAGCTTTTCGCCACAATGAAAGCTCGTCGACCAACCGGAGAGCAGCGTGCCAGCAGCCAATAAAAGCGCCCTGATTGTCATTGATCTACAGAATGACTATTTTTCCGATGGCAAATTTCCGCTGTGGCGAGCCGAAGAAACCCTGAACAAGGTTGAATCCGCCATGGCCGGTGCGCGGGCACGAGGGATCCCGGTTATCGTCGTCCAGCATGTCGCCGATGCCGTCAAGGGGCTTGCCCCATTCTTCAATGCCGGCACTGCCGGTGTCGAGGTACATCCGCGCATTCTGGCGGCGGCGCCGGAAGCGACGCTCGTCATCAAGTCTTTTGCCGACAGCTTTCTCAACACGTCGCTTGAGCAGGAACTTGCCCGCCTGGATGTCGAAGAATTGTTGATTTGCGGCATGATGACCCAGAATTGCGTCACCCATACGGCAGTATCCAAATCGGCGGAGAAGTACAAGATCACCGTCCTGGGCGATTGCTGTACAACGGTGAGCGAGATGATCCACAAGATTGCCCTGAATGCCCTTTCGGCACGTGTTCTGGTGACAGATGCTGCGGCGCTTTTGGGTCAATGAGGAAAAAAATCCAAATAATCAACCCTCAATTGACGTTTGTCTGTCTACCCACTATGATTGACAGTTTCGAAAAATCGCCGGATTCAAGGAGTTTTCATGGCCATCAACCGTAACCGCCGTTCTTCCCTGGAACGCCGCTGCGTTTCCAAGTCCACCAAGCGCCTGTTCAAGGGCGATGGCAAAACCATGTTCAAGACCATGTACGCTGCCGAGTGCCATCAGCGTAACCGCAAGGCCCTGGGCGCCTAAGCGTTAAAAGGTTTTATCGGGCCCCGGTTGCTGCAAGGTAACCGGGGCTTCTTGCATTTGAAGTCGGGAAAAACATGGCGCAATTGATTCTTTTGCCGGGTAAGGAACGTTCGGCGTTCAAGCAGCATCATCCGTGGTTGTTTGCCGGATCGGTCGGGCGGCTCGAAGGCCGTGCCCGGCCGGGCGATACCGTCGAGGTGCTGGCCGATAACCTGCGGCCGCTGGGGCGCGCAGCATATAGCCCGCAATCGCAGATTCGCGCCCGGTTCTGGACCTTCGATCCCGACGAATCGATCGACGATGCTTTCTTCAAGCGCCGCATCGCGGCCGCCGTGGCGCGTCGTCAGGCCTTGCCGGAACTCAAGGGGCAGCAGGGCCTGCGCCTGATTCACGCCGAGTCCGACGGCTTGCCGGGCATCATCGCCGACCAATACGGCGACACGGTGGTCGTGCAGCTGACTTCGGCCGGTGCAGACAAGTGGCGCAAGGCTATCGTCGCCGGACTGGTCAAGGCAACCGGTTGCGCCCGTATCTACGAGCGTTCCGATTCCGACGTGCGCGGCTTGGAAGGGCTGGAGCCGACCGTCGGCTGGCTGCACGGCGAGGCGCCGACGGGGGGGCTGAGCATCGATGAAAACGGTGTGCGCTTGGCGGTCGATGTTGTCGGCGGGCACAAGACTGGCTTCTACCTTGACCAGCGCGACAACCGTGCCTGGCTGCGCAGCGTGGCAGCAGATAAGGAAATCCTCAACTGCTTCTGCTACACCGGCGGTTTTTCGCTGCAGGCGCTGGCTGGTGGCGCGCGGTCGGTGCTTTCCATTGATTCGTCAGGCCCGGCGCTGGCCCAGGCAAGGGCGAATCTGGCCCTCAATTCCCAGCTGCCGGCCGAGTGCGCCGAGTGGCTGGAGGCTGATGTCTTCCAGGCGCTGCGCGATTTCCGCAAGGCCGGGCGGACGTTCGACCTGATTGTCCTCGATCCACCCAAGTTCGCCCCATCGGCGGCGCATGCCGACCGCGCGGCGCGGGCCTACAAGGATATTAATCTGCTCGGTTTCCGCCTGCTGCGTCCGGGTGGTTTGCTGATGACCTATTCGTGTTCGGGCGGCATCGGCCTGGAGCTGTTCCAGAAGATCGTCGCCGGCGCGGCGCTGGATGCCGGGCGCGAGGCGCGTATTGTCCGTCGCCTGTCGGGTACGGCCGATCATCCGGTGGCATTGAACTTCCCGGAAGGTGAATATCTCAAAGGGCTGCTCGTCCAGGTCGATTAAACTGTCGTCGTGAATCCGCTTCGTCATCTGCTCCTCGTCATCGCGCTTGTCTTCGCCCAGTTGCTGGTGGGGGCGCATGCCGTCGAGCATGCGGCGGGGAACGATGATGTCTTGCCGACACACGCCTGCTTGCTGTGCCTGACAGCGCACGACCTCGGCGTCGCCTTGCCGTCCGTGGCGAGCCTGCCGCCGGTGGTGGCGCATCAGCTTGTGCCGGAAACGCTGTTGGCGCACGCCAGAGCGAGCTTCCCGGCGCCAATCGCCGGCCAGCGCGGCCCCCCTCTCTCCTGAAA
Source organism: uncultured Dechloromonas sp. (assembly GCA_946477505.1). Taxonomy (GTDB): domain Bacteria; phylum Pseudomonadota; class Gammaproteobacteria; order Burkholderiales; family Rhodocyclaceae; genus Azonexus. Next base: position 2,788 of record CAMKYP010000335.1, read on the forward strand.
AAGCCGGTTTCCGCCGGCCAACGTTTGTCATTTCCGAAGACCGCTGCCGAGTGCGCGGTCTGTCGTCATGCATTTTCAGGAGTTTTCCATGCAAAAAACCATTGCCATGGCTGCCATGCTGGCTGCCGCCGGAGCGGCGCAAGCCGCCGATAACGCCGATTTGGCCGCCATTCGCGCGCAGATCGACGAGATGAAAAAAAGCTACGAACAGCGTATCGCAACGCTGGAAAAGAGGCTCGCCCAAGCCGAATCGAACACCAAGACGCCAACTGCCGCTGTGCCGCCTGCCGTGAGCGAGGCTCGCCAGCCGGCGACCTCGACGGCCAGCGGTTTCAACCCCGAGGTATCGCTGATCCTGCAGGGGCAGTACAAGAGCATGAAGGACGTTGCCGAGCGCGGCATTAGCGGTTTTTATCCGGCAGCCGGACACGATCACGGCGAGGGTGCCATTCCCGGTATCAGCAAACGGGGCTTTTCGGTCGATCATACCGAGCTGGTCCTGGCGGCCAACATTGATCCCTACTGGCGGGGCCAGGCAATTGTCGCTCTGGTCGATGGCCAGGCCGAGGTCGAGGAGGCGTGGTTTCAGTCGCTTGGTCTGGGCTACGGCGTCGGCCTGAAGGGCGGGCGTTTCCGTTCGGGCATCGGCTATCTCAACGAGCAGCACCCGCACATGTGGGACTTCGCCGATGCGCCGCTGATGTACCGGGCGATGTTCGGTGCGGAGGGAAGTTACGTGCAGGACGGCGCGCAGTTCAAATGGCTGGCACCGACCGAAACTTTCATTGAAGTCGGTGCCGAAGCCGGGCGCGGCGCCAATTTCCCGGGAACAGACCGCAACAAGAACGGCAGTGGCGCGGTTTCGGCCTTCGCGCATGTGGGCGGCGATGTCGGCGTATCAAGCAACTGGCGAGCCGGCGTTTCGTACTTGACGACCCAAGCCAAGGCGCGCGAAGGGCATTTCGAGGATATCGGTGGTGTCGAGGCGCTTGGCAAATTCACTGGCGATTCGCGGACCTGGCTGGCCGATTTCGTTTGGAAATGGGCGCCGAACGGCAATCCGAAGTACCGGAACTTCAAGTTCCAGGCCGAGTATTTCAATCGTCGCGAAAAGGGCGACTTCTCGTGCGAGGATGCGGATTCGGCCAATCCCGGCGCTTGCACGGGCGGCGTGAACAGCGTCTACCGTACCCGCCAGTCCGGCTGGTATGCGCAGAGCGTCTATCAATTCACGCCCAATTGGCGTGCCGGCCTGCGCTACGAGCAACTTGACAGCGGCCATCGCGATTTCGGCGCCAACGCGGCCAATCTGGCGGTGGTCGATTACCGCCCGAAAAAGACAACGGCGATGGTCGATTACAGCTGGAGCGAGTTCTCGCGCGTTCGTTTGCAATTTGCACAAGACAAATCGATGCTCGGCATTACCGACAATCAGGTCACCGTGCAGTACATCATGAGCCTGGGTGCCCACGGCGCCCACAAGTTCTAGGAGGCGACACCATGAAATATCTGACCATTGCCCTGTTGCTGCTGGCGACGGGCTTGTCGGCCCGGGCCGACCTGAAGGTGTTCGCCACCGTGCCCGAGTGGGGGGCGCTGGCCAAGGAGATCGGCGGCGACAAGGTGCGCTTGTACAACGCAACCAATGCCTTCCAGGACCCGCACCGCATCGAGGCCAAGCCCTCCTTGCTGGCGCAGGCCCGCCAGGCCAACTTGGTGATCGCCGCCGGGGCTGATCTGGAAATCGGCTGGTTGCCGCTGGTCCTGCGTGATTCCGGCAATCCGGCGGTTCAGCCGGGGCGGCCCGGCTATTTCGAGGCGGCGGCCTTCGTCAATCGCCTCGAGGTTCCGGCCGTGATCGACCGCGCGCATGGTGATGTGCATGCCGCCGGCAATCCGCA
>CAMKYP010000336.1 GCA_946477505.1 uncultured Dechloromonas sp.
TTGCAGCCAGCAGGATGAAAAAACCGAAAATGACTTTTTCGAGATTCATGAAACGCCTTTATCCAAAATGAACAGGGCGCCCCGGTCTGGCCGGGGCGCCCTGTCTAGCTTACTCCTGTTCGATTGCCGAGAGCGCGCGAATCAGCGATTCTCGACTGGCGCGCTCGGCGGCGGTGGGTTGCGTGCCCCCAGCACCTGATTGTCGAGGCGACGGGTTTCATCCTCGCTGACCACTTCCAGTACATTGACCACCTTGGCCACGCCGGCGGTAGTGCGGGCAACGGCGATGGCGACCTTGGCTTCGCGTTCGTTCACGATGCCCATCAGGTAGACGATGCCGCGCTCGGTCAGCACCTTGATGTGGTTGGCGGACAACTGGTTGGTGTCGACCAGGCGGGCCTTGACCTTGGAGGTGATGAAGCTGTCGTTGCTGCGGCTGGTCAGTGGTGTGGCCGGGCCGATGCCCAACTCATTGAAGACATCCTTGACGCCTTCGATCTTGCGTACTTCACTCTCGATCAACGACTTCGCTTCTTCGTTCGGGACTTCGCCGGTGATCAGCAAGCGCCGATTGAATGCCGTGAAATTGGCATGCGCCTGCTTGGCGTACTGGGCCGGGACGTGGTTGTTGGCCTTCCATTCCATCGTTTCGTCATCGGTCTGCGTACCGGTTGAGCGACGGTCGTGCGCCGACATGACGCTGGCCGCTGCGGCGGTGCTCAGCAGGGCGGCTTCCACGCAACCCTGCAGGGCAGGCAGGGCGATGATCAGGGTCAGCGCGGCAAGGCTCAGTTTGGCTTTTTGCATTATTCGACTCCGAGAAGTAGTGCATCAATGCCATCGCACAGGCAGTGGATGATCAGCAGGTGGGTTTCCTGGATGCGCGCCGTGCGGTCGGCCGGCACGCAGAGGTGGATGTCGTCGTCGAGGAGCATCTCGCCGATCTGGCCGCCGCCTTTGCCGGTCAGGGCGATGACGCGCATATCGGCCTCGTGGGCGGCCTTGATGGCTTCGATCACGTTGCCGGAGTTGCCGGAAGTGGAGATGGCGAGCAGCACGTCGCCGGCATGGCCGAGGCCGCGCACTTGCTTCGAGAAAATCTGGTTGAACGAGTAATCGTTGGCGATGGCGGTCAGGATCGAGCTGTCCGTGGTCAGCGCGATGGCGGCCAGTTCCTGGCGCTCAGCCTCGAAGCGGCCGATCAGTTCGGCGGCGAAGTGCTGTGCGTCGCCGGCCGAGCCGCCGTTGCCGCAGGCGAGGATCTTGCCGCCGTTGATCAGGCTGTTGGTCATCGTCTCGATGGCGGCGGCAATCGGGGCGGCCATCGCATCGACGGCGTTGAGCTTGGTATGGGCGCTGTCTTCGAAATTCTTGGCAACGCGGGCAATCAGATCCATAACGTTCGGGCTTTTGTGTCTATAGATCAAGGCATTCTACCTCACAGCTCGACGAAGACCTCGAAGGCCACCCGCAGCCACGGGTTTTTGTTGTCGTTTACCGACGACACGCGGGCGGTCAATCGCTCGCCCGCATCCATGGCATCGGCGATCAAGCGGTTTTGCGCGCGCGGCACGTAGCCCAGCTTCTGCCCCCGCCATTCGACACGGATGGCCTTGCGGTCATGGCGGTTGTCCGGTTCGCGCACCAGCGCCAGAGCATCTCCAGCGCGGATTTCCTGCCACACCGCGCTCAAAGCGTAATACTGGCTGCCAGCCAGCGGCGAACTCTGGATCAGGGCGCGCGCGCCATCCGCGTGCGCGCCGCCCAGCCAGGCGAGCAGGCTAAGCGTCAGCAGCAAACGCATCTTTGAGCCACTCTAGTCGTTCGCCGTCGATCAGCACGCAATCGAAGCGGCAATCGCACGCTGCTTTGCCAGCCAGATAGTGCTGGGCGGCAAGAATGATACGGCGCTGCTTGCTGGCGGTGATGCTGGCCCCGGCGCCACCGAAATCGCTGCGGCTGCGCTGGCGCACCTCGACGAAAACCAGCGTCTTGCCGTCGCGGCAGATCAGGTCAATCTCGCCGCCGCGTACACGAAAATTGCGCTCGACGATGCACAACCCGTGGCGTTCGAGATACCGGGCGGCGCGCGCCTCGGCTTCGCGGCCGCGGGCGGTGGTGGTATCGTTGGTCTTTACCTGCATTCCAGAAAAAATGACGGAAGAATTTGCCGCATTGTATGTCGTCCCGACGCCGCTCGGGAACCTTGCCGACCTGACGCGCCGGGCCGAGGAAGTCCTGCGCACCGTGCCCTGGGTCGCCGCCGAGGATACCCGGCACAGCGGCCCCTTGCTCAAGCAGCTCGGCGCGCAGGCGCGCACCCTGCCGGCGCACCAGCACAATGAACACGAGGCCGCTGTGCGCATCGTCGAACGCCTGCAGGCCGGCGAATCGGTGGCGCTCATTTCCGATGCCGGCACCCCGGGAATTTCCGATCCCGGCGCACGCGTCGTCGCCGCCGTGCGCGCCGCCGGCTGCAAGGTCGTGCCGTTGCCCGGCCCGTGCGCCGCGACGACCGCCCTGTCGGCCTCCGGCCTGCTCGACGAACATTTCCTGTTCTACGGCTTCCTGCCCTCCAAGGGCGGCCAACGCCGGCAGGCGCTGGAGGAACTGCGCGACACGCCTTGCGCCCTGGTTTTCTACGAGGCGCCACATCGCGTACTCGAAACCGTGGCCGACATGGCAGCGGTATTCGGTGAGCGCACCCTGGTCATCGCCCGCGAACTGACCAAGCTGTTCGAAACCGTGCATTCGCTGCCGCTAGGCCAAGCTCTCGACTGGCTGAAAGAAGACCCCAACCGCCAGCGCGGCGAGTTCGTGCTGATGCTGTCGGGCGCCCCGAAAGGCGGCGACGACGGCGAAGGCGAACGGGTGCTCAAGCTGCTGCTCGCCGACGGCTTGCCGACCAAGCAGGCGGCGAAGCTGGCCGCGGCGATCACCGGCGCAGCGAAAAATGCGCTGTACGAGCGGGCGCTGCTTCTGAAAGAGTGAGGCATGGGCATCAGACTGACGCCGGTCGTTGTTCGCTCACGGGCTGGGCGCTGGGCCCTGTCGGTGCTGGCTATCCTGTGGGCGGTGGCCGGCTGGTGGATCGTTGTCGACGGGAGCCTGATGCTGTCGAACAGCAAGTACTCGCGGAATGCCGCACTGATCGATGGCGGGCAGGCCTTGTTCATGGCGCTTGTCTTCTTGTCACTGTCGACGGTGGCAGCCGCGGTAGTCCTGCAGAGTCTGCAGGCCAGCAGGCTCTGGTACCGACTGGTGCTGTGCGCCAACCTCGGCTTGCCCGTGGCTGCCTGGTTTGCCCTCCATTGAGAGGGGCGACTCTTCGTTGTGTCGGGCAACGGGCTGTTAAAATGGCAGAAGAATGTTTTCGGAAATCCACATGCAACTGACCATCACCCGCCCCGACGACTGGCATCTCCACCTGCGCGACGGTGAAGCGCTGGCCGCTGTCCTGCCGCACACCGCCCGCCAGTTCGGCCGCGCCATCGTCATGCCCAACCTGAAGCCGCCGGTCACCACCGTTGACCAGGCTGCTGCCTATCGCGACCGCATCCTTGCTGCGCTGCCGGCCGGCCTGCGTTTCGAGCCGCTGATGACGTTGTACCTGACCGACAACACGCCGCCCAGCGAAGTGGCCAAGGCCGCCGCCTCCGGCTTCGTCAAGGCAGTGAAGCTGTACCCGGCGGGGGCGACGACCAATTCCGACGCCGGTCTGACCGACATCGCCAAGGCCTACGATACGCTGGCCGAGATGGAGCGTGTCGGCTTGCCGCTGTTGGTGCATGGCGAAGTGACCGATCAGAAGGTCGACCTCTTCGACCGCGAGAAGGTCTTCATCGACACCGTGCTGCTGCCGCTGACGCAGCGTTTCCCGAAGCTGCGCGTGGTCATGGAGCACATCACGACGAAAGATGCTGCCGAATTCGTGGCCGCGACGCCGGCCAACGTCGGCGCGACGATCACTGCCCATCATCTGCTGTATAACCGCAATGCCATCTTCCAGGGCGGCGTGCGGCCGCACTGGTATTGCCTGCCGGTGCTGAAGCGCGAAACGCATCGCGAGGCGCTGGTCGCTGCGGCGATTTCCGGCAATCCGAAGTTCTTCCTCGGCACCGACTCGGCGCCGCATGCCAAGGGTGCCAAAGAGGCGGCCTGCGGCTGCGCAGGCTGCTACACGGCTTATGCGGCCATCGAACTGTATGCCGAAGCCTTCGAACAGGCTGGGGCGCTCGACAAGCTGGAAGGCTTTGCCAGCTTCCACGGCCCGGACTGGTACGGCTTGCCGCGCAACGCCGACCAAATCACGCTGGCCAAGCAAGAGTGGACCGTGCCGGGCGAGTATCCGTATCTCGCCACCGACAGCATCGTGCCGCTGCGGGCCGGCGAAACCCTGTCCTGGAAAATGCTCTGAGGAAACCGACCATGCGTCTGCGCACTCTTCTCCTGCCGCTGCTTGCTCTGCCGCTGCTGTCAGCCTGTGTGAATGATGGCGCGACGTATGAAATCGACGGCACCCGCGAGCATGTTCTTTCGTTGATTCGCGAGCAGCCGTATTTCTGGGACAGCAAGCTCAATCTCTACCTCGTCGTTTCCCGGATGCCGGCCTGCATGCGTCGCCACAGCCTGGGGCCGGCAACGGAGAAGACCAAGGTCGAGGTCTACCAGGTGCCGT
>CAMKYP010000337.1 GCA_946477505.1 uncultured Dechloromonas sp.
GGGGCAAATTCCATGCTCAAGCTCGCTTTCTTGCTTTGTAGAGTTCGTTGAATGTCCGGCTGGAAGCGACCGGTAGATCGCGTCCGGCGGTCCATCCGTGCACTAGGCCGAAGATACGGATACGGCCATCATCGCCGGCCAGCCAGTTCAGGTAGCGCACCGCACGGCGCATCACCCAGCCGTAGAGCGCGGGGCGGACGGCCAGCCAGGCCCAGGCTTTGAGCGCCAGGCGCTCGGACCAAGGGCGCAAGCCGCGCTCGACCTGTTCCTCGCGCAGTCGGTGCATCAGTTTGGGTAGCGGAATGCGCACCGGGCAAACGCTACCGCACTGGTTGCAGCCGGTGGAGGCGTGTGGCAGGTCAAGGGCGTTCTCGATTCCCGTGTAGAGCGGCGTCAGCACCGAGCCCATCGGGCCGGGGTAGACCCAGCCGTAGGCGTGGCCGCCGAGCGAAAAATACACCGGGCAATGATTCATGCAGGCGCCGCAGCGGATGCAGCGCAGCATGTCCTGATAGGCGGAGCCGAGCAGATTGGCGCGGCCATTGTCGACCAGGATGAATACCGTCTTTTCCGGGCCGTCCCGCTCGCCTTCCCGCTTCGTTCCGGTCAGCAGCGACACGTAGTTGGAAATGCTCTGGCCGGTTGCCGAGCGCGGCAGCAGGCGCATCAGGGTCGCGAAATCCTCCAGCGTCGGAATCACCTTCTCGATACCGGTGACCACCACATGCACCTTGGGCAGGGTCGTCACCATGCGGCCGTTGCCCTCGTTGGTGACCAAGGCCGCCGTCCCGGTTTCGGCGATCAGGAAATTGGCGCCGGAAATGCCCATTTCCGCCGTCAAAAAGTGCTGGCGCAGCACTTCGCGCGCCTCGCGGGTCATGTCGGGAATGTCGTCCGAGGTGCGCGTTTCGATGGGACGACCATGCTCCTTGGCAAAGAGTGCCTCGACCTCTTCGATCGTCTTGTGCACCGCCGGCGCAATGATGTGCGACGGCGTTTCGCCAGCCAGCTGGACGATGTACTCGCCAAGGTCGGTCTCCACCGGCCGGATGCCGGCGGCGGACAACGCCTCGTTGAGGTGCGCCTCTTCAGAGAGCATGGACTTCGACTTGGTCGCCTTGGTCACACCGTGACGGCGGGCAATATCGACGACCAGCCGACCGACCTCCTCGCCATCGCGCGCCCACAGCACCTCGGCGCCGCTCGCTGTGGCCCGTTCCTCGAAAATATCGAGCCAGACATCGAGATCGGCCAGCGTCCGGTTGCGTATGCCCTCGCAAGCGCTGCGCAGGCTCTCGAATTCGAGGCCATCGTCGGCCAGCGCCGCGATGCCCTTGGCCCGCTTGCCGACAAACAAGGGCTTGGCTTTCTGCAAGGCCCGCTGCAGGACAGGATTACGCACCTTCTCGCCAGCCCGTGCCTGGAAATGCATGGCCTGCGAATGTTTTGCGGCAGCACTCACGCGTCGCCCCCGGCCAGCACCTCGGCGATGTGCAAAACGCGCGTCGTTTCGTCGCCGCGCCGACGCAGCCGGCCCTCGATATTCATCAGACAGCCCAGATCGCCGCCGACGACGGCATCTGCCCCGGCGCCGGCAATCGCGTCGCATTTGCGGTCGACAATCCGGGTCGATACATCACCAAATTTCACCGAAAAGGCACCGCCGAAGCCGCAGCATTCCTCGCAATCGCCCATCTCCTTGAGCGCCAGCCCCGGCACGCGCTGCAACAAGTCGCGCGGCTGCCGCTTGATACCGAGACCGCGCAAGCCCTTGCATGAATCGTGATAGGTCACGCTGCCGTCGAAAGCGCCGGGGACGGCCGACACCTTGAGGACATCGACCAGAAAACTGGTCAGCTCGTAAGCCCGTCCGGCGAGTGCCCGGGCGCGCGGCCCCCACTCCGGATCATCGGCAAAGAGTTGTGGATAAACATTACGCAACTGGTCGGCACACGAACCCGAGGGGATGACCACATAGTCGAAAGTCTCCAGCTCGACGACGGCCTTCTTCGCCAAGCCTTCGGCAGTGGCGCGCTCGCCCGCGCTCCAGGCCGGCTGGCCGCAGCAGGTTTGTCCTTCAGGAACAATCACTTCGCAGCCGGCTTCCTCAAGCAGGCGCAACGAGGCGAATCCGACCGACGGTCGCATGAGGTCGACCAGACAGGTGACGTAGAGAGCTAAGCGCATGCTAATATTGCGGCGCACAAGAAAAGTGAAGTGGCTAATGCTACTCAAACCACACCAATAAAGGAATCCAGTTGTCCGAAGCAGCCAACGGATCCGGCAAAGCCCCGGGATCCATCCAGGTCATCGAGCGCATGATGTCGTTGCTCGACGCGCTCGCCGCATCGCCCGATGCCGCCAGCCTGAAACATTTGGCACTCGCCACCGAACTCCACCCGTCGACAGCGCACCGCATTCTGGCAGCCATGACTGCCGCCCGCTTTGTCGAACGTCAAGACACCGGCTCTTACCGCCTCGGCATCCGCCTTCTCGAACTGGGCAATATCGTCAAGTCGCGCATCAACGTCCGTGAAGTCGCCCTGCCCTACATGCAGGAATTGCATGAACGCATCGGCGAGGCGATCAATCTCGGCACCCGCCACGACGACGAAATCGTCTACCTCGAACGCACCTCATCGGGCCGCGCCCTGGTGCGCGTGGTCTATCTGGTCGGCGGCCGGGCACCACTGCACCTGACTTCGCTGGGCAAGCTTTTCCTCGCCACCGACGGCCCCCAACGGGTTCGCGACTATGCCAAACGCACCGGCCTGCCCGGCAAGACGCCGCACTCGCTGACCTCGCTGGCTGCCCTGGAAAAGGAACTCGACAAGGTCCGCCGTCATGGCATCGCCTACGACGACGAAGAAGCCGAACTCGGCCTGAAGTGCGTCGCTGCGCCAATCCACGACGACGAAGGTAGCATCGTTGCGGCACTCTCGGTGTCTGCGCCAGCCGACCGGCACGACCCGGACTGGGCGCTGCAGGTCAAGACCACGGCCGACGCCGTATCCCAGGCGCTCGGCTATACCGGCTTGCGCAAGTAAGTTCGTAGCCGCTCCGACATGAAAAAGGCCGCTCGCAAGCGGCCTTTTTGCTGACCAGAGCCCAATCAGGCCTTGCGGCGATCCGCCGCCAGCGACGCGCTTTCCATCCAGCGCTTGATCCGTTGTGCGTCACCGACGCGGGTCATCTTGCCGACCGAATCGAGCAGCACGATGACGACCGGTTTGTCGGCGACACGTGCCTGCATGACCAGACAGCGGCCAGCCTCGGAGATGTAACCGGTCTTGGAAACGCCGATCTCCCAGTTGTCGCTGCGCACCAGCGCATTGGTATTGTGGAAATCGCGAATGCGGCCGTTCAGTTCGACCTTGGCTTCTGCTGTCGTCGAATACTGGCGAATTTCCGGATAGCGCGCGGCAGCGGCAACCATGCGCGCCAGGTCATGCGCTGTCGACACATTATTGCTCGACAGGCCAGTCGGCTCCTCGAAACGCGAGTGGTACATGCCCAAGGCATGGGCCTTCTTGTTCATGGCCTGCACGAAGGCCGGCAAGCCGCCGGGATAGTGGCGGCCCAGCGCATTGGCGGCGCGGTTTTCCGACGACATCAAGGCCAGCAGCATGGCCGCTTCGCGGGTCATCGTGGTTCCCACCGGCAGGCGCGAACGCGTTCCCTTCAGGCCGTCGACATCCTCCTCGCTGATGGAGATGACTTCCTGCAGGTCGAGTTTGGCATCGAGCACGACCATGGCGGTCATCAGCTTGGAAATCGACGCGATGGGCACCACGGCATCGGGCTGCTTTTCGATCAGCGGTTGACCACTGGTCTGATCAATCACCAGAGCGGAAGCTGAATATAACGCCAGGCGACGCGGATCGGCATCCAGTTCGGACATCGTAACATGGCGAACAGGCCTGGCCTGAGGTTTGGAGGCGAGCGACACCGACTTGCCCGAGGGTTTTGCCGCCCCCGCAACCGGCTGCCTTTTCGAGGAAGCAGACTGGCTCTGCGTGGCCTTGCCCGCTGACTTGGCAAGCGACTTGCCGCTGGATTTGCCGGCTGAACTGGCCGCGACCGGCGCCTTCTTGGCTGCCTTTTTCTGGGTGCCCTGCTCGGCTTTCTTGGTCTGCGCCGCGAGAACGGGGGCTTGCACGCACAACCCCAGAACGGCGCCAACCAGCAAGGCCGACTTTAATTTCTGCATCATTCAACATCTCCTGCCAACCGTGGCGATTCTACCCCAGTTTAGCAGGAGACGAAGAATTTTCAATAAAAATAGATAGATACAAAAGTAAATTAAAGCAAAAACTTAGCCCGCATCAACCACTGTCAGGGCCGTCATATTTACAATTCGACGCACTGTGGCAGTCGGCGTCAAGATGTTCACCGGTTTTGCGGCACCGAGCAGGATGGGGCCGACGGTCAAATTATCGCCGGCAGCCACCTTGAGCAGGTTGAACGAGATGTTGGCGGCATCGAGCGTCGGCATCACCAGCAGGTTGGCCTGCCCCTTGAGGCGGGAGTTCGGGAAAGCCTTCAGGCGAATCTGCTCGTCGAGCGCTGCATCGCCGTGCATTTCGCCCTCGACCTCCAATTCCGGCGCCCGCTGATTGAGTTGCGACAGCACCTCGCGCATCTTCAACGACGTCGGCGTATCCTCGGT
>CAMKYP010000338.1 GCA_946477505.1 uncultured Dechloromonas sp.
CCCAGACGCCAGCTACCCAGACGCCAGCTACCCAGACGCCAGCTACCCAGACGCCAGCTACCCAGACGCCGCCATTGTCAGTTGCTCCTGGGCTTGCGTTGCCGCTCGAAACGGAGTGTGAAGCGCTTCGCCAAGAAATCCTCGCAGCGAACCCAATGGCTACCTTCGTTACCGTCAACCCTGCGCTTGCCAATCAATACGTAGGGAAAATCGTTGCAGTTCGCAGTCAAGCTTTCGCGCAACAAGTCGGCCGGCAGTCATTTGCCGTTCATCAATCAAAGCAACCCGCAAAGCTGCCGAAAAACAAGGTAATAACGCTCGCCTACAAGGATGGCCATCTTGAGGTGCGGAGCAATGATCGCACGGGCAAATCGAAGGGACGATGAGCTAAGCGAGAACATTGAGCATTCAACGCTCAGTGTCATTCATCCTTTGGTCGCGCGCCTTCACCACGTAGTCCTTGCACATCGATTGGGCAAGGCCTTCCCATGCGGCGTTATCACCCCCGTTCTGAAGGTCGCTCGAAAAGCTGACGATAGCGCTCTTCGAAAGCATCAAATTCAGTCATGTCGGGAACGATCTGACCTAGCGGGGTGTATCCGAGTACGTCCAAACAGACCGTATAGAATAACGAGGCAGCGTCTAGACCCTGCGGTAGATTTCGCGCATGCGATTCACGCATTTGTTCATCTGTAAAGCGTGTCATTTTTATTACCTATCTTTGTTGCGTAGTGAGTCCAAACCAATCAATCGTTAGCACAGAGACCGCTATGCGCTTGCACATCATACCCCGCATAGGATTAACGTCCTCGGCCTTTACCAGCCGATACGTAGGCCGCGTTATTCTGCTCAAGCTTCGGAGTCAACGCCGCCATAGTCAGCCTTTCAACTGCGGGCTGCCGCAACTCCCTTGCCACATCGCGAGTGGCGGCCGATGCCATAAACACCAGGTCGTCAGGGGACAAAGCCCTGGCCCATTGGCCCAGCCGTGACTGGTCAACAGTCGGCAGGCAATCGCCAATCTTCACAAGCATGTTTTTGAACCACGACAAAACGCGTGTCGACAATGGCAACCGGGGGTTCGCCTCGACAAAATACCCCAAGGCCTCTTCGCTGACGAGATCAGCACGGGTATCGGCTGGGACACACTTGAACGCCGCAACCACGCGGCGGTCCCCAGCGTCGCGAAGCTTCTCAAACTCCGTCAGGAGTTCGCGGAACTCACTTTCCGAACGCCCGAGACGCAATGCGTGAACGCCAAGTTCATGCAAAAGCAAGCCGCGCACGTCCGTGGAGCGATTGATGTGATCCGCGACGAGGTGCGTGCAACCGTCCAGAACAAACCCCATTACGCGCCGGCCGCTGCCACTCGCCTCTTCGCGTAGCTGATGAGGCGCCGGCTCTGCGAGCCCCGCCACATTCATTCCATAAGCCGGCAGATCGCTCGCTCCAATTATTGAAAATCGCCCAGTCGCCAAAAGCAGGCTCGACAAACCGGGCTGCTCAGGAAATGCCTTGTCGATAGCTGAGGATAATGTCACCAACGAATGTTTCTCGGCCTGCAGCTCTTTTTCAACGTGGCCAACAGCATTGGCCGGCAAAGGAGCCGACAGCATTTCCCGGCCATTAAAGAGCACGATTACATCCGCGTGGCCCACATCGGCCGTTGCCTCCGGTGAAATCGTCCGGCGATCATCATCCGTCAAGGCCATGCGCGCCTGCACGTTTCGGGCTTCCACCTCGCCAGCTAGGTGTGCATAAACCCCATATTTGTCCCTCAGTCCGGGTGACAGTTTCAAGAAACGGTCAATTTGTTCACGTCGCTCGGTCTCAATCGGCTGAATGAACTTGTCCCACGCCGCATTGGCGGCCTCTTCCGTAGCCAAGTCGCGTTGTCGGCCACGCCTTCCGGGTACAAACCGTGTTTCACCGCTGAACGCGCCAATATGCGCCTCAATAAAGGCACGGTACTCATCGGATTGCTTCGCTTCGTCCTGGCGCTGATGAAATTTGGCATTGATCTGCTGCGCAAATGCCTCATTGGTCGGTAAGGACGCCATCCGTGGGCTGCCCCCAGTTGCAAACCCCTCAATTGTCTGTATTCCGTGCTGGATCTCGTGAAGCATGCACGAGACGACCTCGTGCATGGGCACCTCTTCGCCGATTTCTATCGAGCGTGGCGAAACGGCACTACCCGGCAGGTAGCTAGCGCCTGTGCCCGGCTGCGTCGATATCGCTAGGTGCGCAAGCTGCGGATAAGCGGCAAATAAAGAAGGATGGTCCAGGATGTCCCCAAGACGTAATCCAAGCATCCCATTCTGCAACCGGTTTTTAAACACACCCCAAAAAACATCCCCGAACGGGGCTGCGTTGTGCGGGAACGGTTTTTTCAATTTGGCGTTGCTATCATCAATCTCAAAGCGCCACTTTTCATCGGCTCCCTTGAACCAGCCGGTATCGCGTCGCACGCTCTCTTTGTCTTTCCCGGCGGCCAGCAGTTGTTTTGCGCGAGCCAGGGCGTGTTCGTCACTAACCTGCGCCTGAGTCCCACCGAATGAAAACAACGCAACGCCATTCTTCTCCGTCTCCCGCGTCCGGATTTCGCCCAATAGATTACCAAGCGCCTCCACCACGACCTGCCGTTCATCGCCAAGCGGAGTTGTTTCATCGGCCCGGCCCGTGTGAGACAAATACGAGTTCATCGCGGTGCGCTTTTCCAGCGCTTCGCTCACAAACACATCAAACGACCGCGCAAACATTTCCAACGTGGTCGACCAATAGGGTTTGGGTTTGTCCGCATCCAGCTGAGCGGCCGCTTTTGCAAACGCCGTCGACACCATCTGCGGGATGTGCGAACGCACGCCCGCCTCTGCCGACAACTGATAACGCAGGGAGTCAACGTTCAATTGCAACCCCATAGTGTCATCTAGGGAATACAACCGGCCAGTCGCCGCCTTGTACAAATCGCGAATTTCGGCAACCACGGGCGAAACGGCCTTGTTGCGGCTCACGCTTACCAAGTCGCCACCCAGATCCAGCGCCAGCACTCGCTCCGCCAAGTGGTCAAATGCCTCGAGAACCGACATTGACTCGCCTTTGTGGCTGACCATCACCGACCGGACACGAACTGAATCAAAATCACGCCGAATGGCTTTCAACCAGTTCGATACATTACTCTTTGTACGCTCCAGCGCCGTTGCCTTCTGAGATGCAATCTCTTCGTCCGACATTGGGCGCTTGGTCATCGCTTTGACCACAGAAGCAAAATGCTCCCTCATTTCGGGGCGCAATCCTTCACCAAACCGATCAATCTGCGTTCGCTGCCATTTGCCATCCACCAGAATCATGCGGTCCAAGGTAGGGGGCAATGTCGCGTGTGCCGAAAGAAAAGGCGTATCGGACCGGTCCAGCCCCGCTAGCCGGCCGAAGTAGTGATCGAATGCATGCCCCCATTCGTGAGCCAAGGCACCGGCACCACAAGTTCGCGTCAGATTGATTTCATTAACCCCCGGCACGAAATGCGCCAAAAACCGGCCACCCCCCTGCGCACCTACCGCTATTCCCAACATTCCACCGAGCGACATCGCCTTGGGCGGTAAATCAAGAATCTCGGCCAAATCAAGAAAGGCGTCATAAATATGGTTCAAGTGCAATTGGCGCTCTGCCTCATTGCTCTTGCCTTTCATCCAATTTCCGAAGTTAATGCCCCGAAAGCCAAACGTCGTCAGTATTTGCTCGCTACTGACATCCTCACCGTTCACCCGTCGTGCTACACCGATCCGCTGCGCTGTTTCGACGGAAATCCCGGCATCGCTGATGCCGGCTTCCCCACCTCGCCGAACGCTTGCCCTCGCCGCTTCCGTTGCCGCCGTTTCCGACTCGTGAGCTGACACCAAGCGGCCGCGCTTGTTGATCAGTGCGTAGCGATTCACCAATTCGGCAGAACGTACTGCGACTTTCGTGGTGACGGCCGGATCATCCTCACTTTGCGCGCCTTCCACACGCAGATCGTCAAGAACGATCTTCCCGGTTGCATCAACCAACCGCACCGATACATACGGAGATCCGTGGCGGTCCGTGCCGGCATAAGTCGAGGACCGTACGTCCTCGACGAGCACCACTGAGAAACCTTGCTTCTGCCAAGCTTCTTGTGAGTTTGGCCAGCCATCCGCCACCGCCTGCTTCGCCCGCCGGATTTCCGTTCTACCTGGCTGAAGAGCGGAGAAATATCGATTGCCAAGTATCGATGTTTCGCTCTGAAATTCTTTCCAGCCATTGGGATAAACGTGATCGAGCATCCGAGATCCAGTCCCGCGTACTTCATTCCAAACCTTGGCCCCATTCGGATCGCTAACCCAAGTCATTGCACCCGCCATCACCCGGTTCACGCCAGTGATGTATGCCTGCAATTGGGCGTCAGTAGGATTTTTGGCCGTTGGCTTGGCGGCCAGACTGTCATAGACCTGTTTGACCAGGTGAGCATGCGTTGGCTCCATGCCGGATTCGATGAGCGCCTGATAATCCGGGCGCGGATACACCTTCGCTTTGTTGACCTCGCGCACGCGCAAAGCCGTTTCTAATCCCGCCAAGTCTTCCCAGATCAAACCGCGTTTAACGCGGTTGCGGCGGTTGTAAGTCAATTCCGCTCCGGCATCTGCGGTATTC
>CAMKYP010000339.1 GCA_946477505.1 uncultured Dechloromonas sp.
GGACTGTCTGCTTGCGCAGCATCACCGGCTTCCCGTTTCACCTGCCCCACGACTGCGAGGTCAGGCACCTAAAACCGCACTGATTCTACTCTGAAACTTTCAGCGGGATAAAGCTTTTCGCCATGCGCGCGGCTGGCAAACCGCCAGGCGCGGCTCAGTGCCGGGCGTAGATGGAAGTCTTGCCGTCCTTCTTCACCAGCAGGGTTTCGTAGAACTCGCGCCGCACGCGGGGGGCGACGGCGCTGTCCTTTTCCAGCACGGTGCAGGCCGTTTCGCAGGTCGGACTGGAGAATTCGCGGCCGGGTGCGCCGAGCGGCAGGCCGGGAACCGCCAGGCCCAGCGCCTTCGGTTTTTCGGCGAGCAATTCCTTGATCTGGTCGGCGTGCACATGGCCTTCGATGAAGTAGCCGGCTACCAGGCCGGTCGGTACGGCCTCCAGGTCGCGCGGTACTTTCAGGCGGCGTTTGACGGCTTCCATGTCGTCCGTCTGCGTCACTTTCACGGTGAAGCCGTTCTGGCGCAGATGCTCGGCCCATTCGATGCAGGCCAGGCAGACCGTCGGCGTATAGACCTCGATGACCGGCAGGGGCTGGGCGGCGGCGATCTTGGCGCAGAGCAACGCCAGCAGCAGGGCGAAACGCTTCAGCATGGCTTGCCCGCCTTGCAGCCCTTGAGTATCCACAGCGAGATGATGCCGGCGGTTTCGTCGGCCTTGACCTTGCGCGCCATGGAGCCGGCGTCACGACCGTTGTCCGTCTTGGCCAGCGGGTCGGCGCCGGCCTCGAGCAGCAGTTGCGTGTGTGTCGTGCGGCTGCCGTAGGCCGCCATGTGCAAAGGCGTTGCCCCTTCGTTGTCGCGCGCATTGGGGTCCGCCTTGGCGGCGATCAATACCTTGAGCGCGCTGGTGTCCGGGTTCATGGCTGCAAGATGCAGCGGCGTCGAGCCGAGTTCGGTGCGCACGTCGCGTTGCTTGGGGTCGGCCGCGAGCAACTTGCTGACTTCGGCACCGGTGCCGGTCCTTGCCGCATCATGGATCGGCCGGTCGTGGCTGGTGGGCTGGCTGAAGGCCGGTGCGCTGACGAACAAGGCGAGCAGGATGGGCAGCAGTTTTTTCATGGGCGTGGCGCTTGGGTCGGGAGGATCATTGTTGCGCTAGTCTATTGGACAATCCTTGATCTGTCGCAGTTTCGTTATTCCCTAATATAATGATTCCATTGATGAATGTGGCGGAAAACGGAGGGGCGGACATGGGAAATATTGCGCGTTATCTACGCATCGAGGGGTGGGTGCAAGGGGTCGGTTATCGTTGGTCGATGTTGGAACAGGCTCGCGCCCTGAGGGTCAATGGCTGGGTTCGCAATCTTGGCAGCGGCGATGTCGAGGCCATGCTGGCCGGTGAAGAGGAGGCGGTCCTCAAGCTGATTGCCTGGGCGCAGCACGGCCCGGCCCATGCCCGGGTCGAACGGGTCAACGTATCCATCGGCAGCG
Organism: uncultured Dechloromonas sp.; assembly: GCA_946477505.1. Classification (GTDB taxonomy): domain Bacteria; phylum Pseudomonadota; class Gammaproteobacteria; order Burkholderiales; family Rhodocyclaceae; genus Azonexus. Next base: position 1,489 of record CAMKYP010000339.1, read on the forward strand.
GCGACTTCACGGATTTCGCGCAACTGCCCAACGCTTGAAACGCGGCCAAGCTGCGGGGTGATTCGCCTAGCCCGTCTTGCGGCGGAGCAAGTGATTGACGATGAAGGACAGCACGACTTCGCCACGTTGGTTGACCGCGTGATATTTGAGGCGGGCAATGCCGCGATCCGGCTTGGAATTCGAGGGCCGTACTTCCAGCACCTCGATTTCGCTGTGCAGGGTGTCGCCCGGTCGCACCGGCGCCAGCCAGCGCAATTCGTCGATGCCCGGCGACCCCATGCTCGATTCGGCCAGCGCGCCGGACTGGATGAAGAGGCGGAAGCAGATGGCCAGGCTCTGGAACCCGCTGGCGATCAGCCCGCCATATGGCGAATCGGCCGCCGCGTTGGCGTCGAGATGGAAAGCCTGCGGGTCGTAGCGCCAGGCGAAGTCGATGATCTCGGCTTCGGTCAGCGTCAGGCCGGGCGAGGTAAAACGCTGGCCGGGGATGAGGTCGTCAAGGTAGCGGGTATCCATGCGGGCTCCTGAGGTCTGTCTACGGGTTGATACATTGCGCAACGGTGGTTTCTCCCCGGCTGCCGCAGGGTGTTGCTTGACCCGGGGCGGGGTGGGGCGTGCCGCCGGCGTCGATGTGGGCGGCGAGGGTTTCCCAGTGCCGTACGCCGTCGCGGTCGATTTCGAGGCGAAGCAGCCAGCCACGGCGGCCGTTTTCGTAGTCGAAGCCATCGAAGATAAAGTTGCCGAGGCTGTAGACGATGGGTTTGTCTTTGTAGATGTCGGCCCCTTGGGTGACGTGCGGATGGCTGCCGACGACCAGGCTGGCACCTTCGTCGATCATGCGGCGGGCGAAGGTTTTCTGGCGCTCATCGGGTTGCGTGTTTTTTTCCCAACCCCAGTGCATGAAGGGGATGACGTGGTCGGCGCCTGCTGCCCGGGCGGCGCGGATGTCGGCGATGACCTGTTCGTCCTCGCTCCACGCGATGCCGGGCGTTTCGGGGCCGGCCTCGAAGCGGCGCGGCTTGTATTCGTTGTAGCCGAGGACGGCGATCTTCATGCCCTTCTTCTCGATCCACAGCGGGCGGTGGGCTTCGGCGAGGTCGCGGCCGCCGCCGAAGCGGGCAATGCCGGCAGCGTCGAGGTGCTGGGTCGTTTCGATGAAGGCTGCCTGGCCGTAGTCACCGGAGTGGTTGTTGGCCAGCGACACGGCGTCGAATCGACCTTTGAGAATCTTGATCGACTCGGGCTGGGCACGGAATGACCAGATTTTGGAGGGTTGCGCTTCACCACCGCTAGCGATCGCGCATTCGAGGTTACCGATACGGTAGTCGGTGGCTTCAAGGATGGATGCAAAGGGGGCGAGCGGATCGCCGCCAGCGGCGATGACACGGCCGGGGCCGTCATCGAGCATGATGTCGCCGGCAAAAATCAGGGTCAGCGGTTCGGCGTGCGCGGCGGCAGCCAGGCAGGCTGCGGCGAACGTCGTGGTCAGGTGTTTGAGTTTCATCGCGGCGCCCCTTCGCGGAGTTCGCACCAGTAGATCAACTCGCTCTCGCGCTTGGGTTCGTAGATGCGCTGCAGCCCGGTGAAACCGTAGCGTGCCTGGTTGCGTACCGGGTAGGTGTGGCTGGCGTGCTGCAGTGGGATCGGCGCTTCGCCGAGATCGGCGTGAATGTAGAGGTTGATGCGCGCCAGATCGGCTGGCTCGGGCACGAAGACAATGCGGAACAGGAAGAAGGAGCCTATGGCAGTTGGTACGCCGCCATAGGGCGATGCGGTCGGGGCGCTTTCGATGGTCTGCGTCTCGCCGCCGTAGGTCAGGTGGCAGGCGACGGTTTCGGCGCCGGCGACGGAAGATGCTGTGAGCGCCAGGGCGGCGACGAATCGGCGCATCGGGTCAGCGTGCGACGAGTTTGAGGACGATGGCGACCGGTACCGGCTGGCCGTCCTTGAGCGGGGAATAGACCTTGTCACTGATGAAGCGCAGCTTGCCGCGATGGTCGATGCGGGCGCTGACGGAGAGGCGGGTTTTCTTGTCGAGCAGGTCGCGGTCGATGGTCGCCGAGAAGGGGATGGGAACCTGGGCGCCGTTCAGTTCGTAGCGTTGTTCGACCAGAACACGGGCCGGCGCTCCGGAGCGGGCGATATCCTGGACCCTGATGGTGAGTATGGCGTCGGGCGGCAGTGCAATCCGCGCCAGGTAGGTGACCGTGCCGCCGATCTCGATGAAGCTGCTGGCGGCTGCTGGCGTGGCGGTGGAAGCGGTTGCCGGCGAGGGCGGCGGCACGGTGCCGCGCGTGCAGCGGCGCGAGTTGCCCTTGCCGTCTTCAAGCACGGCATCGTCGCCCTTGGTATGCAGGCGAATCTCGCCCCGGCGGTACTGCACGCCTGAGGTGGAGGGTACTTGCGGCAGCACCACCGCTTCGTCGGCAAAGTGCAGGGTGGCGAGCGGGCGGCCCTCGGCGTCGGCGGTGAAGGCGATCTCCAGGTTGCTCCCGTTGTCGCAGGCGTAGGGAAATCGATCGTCGGCAGCGTGAGCGGAGAGGGTGGCGAGAAGCAACAGCAGGGCAGGTGTTTTCATGCGGGGTCGAGTTCGGGAAGCGTTGTCCAGCGGCCGTCAATGAGGCCTTCGATGGGCCGGAAGGCCGCCTTATAGGCCATCTTGCGGCTTTCGGCAATCCAGTAGCCGAGGTAGAGGTAAGGCAGGCCGAGCGCCCGGGTCTGGGCGGCCTGCCAGAGGATGTTGTAGGTGCCGAAGCTGGCGCCCGGGACATCGGGGTCGTAGAAGGTGTAGACGGAGGAAAGTCCGTCATCGAGTACATCGATCAGGCTGACCATGCGAATCGCCTGGTCGTCGCTGAATTCGATCAGCCGCGTGTCGACGCGGCTTTGCAGCAGGAACTGGGCGTACTGTTCGTGGCTGTCCTCGTCCATGCCGCCGCCCGGGTGGCGGGATTGCTGGTAGCGGTTGTAGAGGTCGTAGTGGTTGTCGAGATAGGCCAGCGGCAGTTCGCGTGCCCGCAGGTTGGCGTGGCGCTTCGCTGCCCGGCGCTGGCTGCGGTTGGGTTCGAGGTCGGCAACCGGGAGACGGACCGGAATGCAGGCGCGGCAATGGTCGCAGTGTGGGCGGTAGGTGAAGATGCCGCTACGCCGGAAACCGGCGCGCACGAGCGA
>CAMKYP010000340.1 GCA_946477505.1 uncultured Dechloromonas sp.
GCAATCAATAGCCGATAGAGCCCTCAAGCTCGTTGAGATGTTTCATCTCGCGCTCCAGATCGACCATGTCCTGACCCAGCGCATCGCGTGCCGATACCATGCCGACGGGTGCGCCATCCCGGTCAACCACCGGCACATGCCGGAATCCGCCTTCGGCCATCATGTAGAGGGCATAGGCCAGCGGCTTGTCGACGCCAATGGTCTGCGGATCGCGCACCATGACCTGATCGACGCGGGTAGCATCCGGGTCGGCACCGGCTGACAGAATCTTGTTCAACGCATCGCGCTCGGTAAAAATCCCCGCAATGCGGTTGTTATCCACCACCAACAGGGCGCCGATCTTTCTTTCGGTCATCTGGCGGCAGGCGGCACGCACGGTCATATCCTTGCTGGCTGTTACCAGGGTACGGCCAGCGACTATTTCGCTGATCATCCTTCTTTGCATGATTGTCTCCTTTGTTGTAGGGGCTGGTTCCGCGCTTCCTATCATGCAGGATGCCGCGGCGCTTGCAAAGGCTACATCGACTTTATGACAGTTATTGCAATGATCACAAAAATAATGACCATGCCGATCAGCTCGACGTTCAATGAATTTCGATCCTATTTCGGCAGTTCGTACACGACACGAACCCGGGCATCCGCCTTGGCCAGTTCGATGAAGCCGATACCGCCGGGCTGCGAGAGCACAAGCTTAATCACATCCTCGGAGCTTGCCGCCTTGACAGGCGGCTGCTGGCGCCCGGAAAAGAGCTGCCTCGACCAATAGGCATTGACCTCGGACAAGTCCTTGCCAGCCAGAGCGCTGTAAAAGCGCGCTCGATCCGGGTGGCTGTCGACCATATCGACCGGTTGCGCCTCGACCCCGTTGAAGAACTGCCGGGTACGCCCGAAGAAAACGTTGATGACCTCGTTCCGCGACATCGCGGCGACGCCGCTGCGCGCATTAACGACAACGACTAACTGAGCCTGGGCCGCCCCTGCCAGCATCAGCAGCCAGGTCGTCAAGCAGAGAATGGTCAGGCGACGTATCGGCATGGCCTCAGAAAATAAAGTCGAAGGTCATGGTATAGACGTTCATGCGTCCGGACCACCGGCCACTGGCTGGATCGCTGCGATAGGGAAAGATCGAAGTGGGCTCACCGCGAATGCTATCCCATTGCGCCTTGAGCGCCATGTTGCGTACCAGATCCCAGCGCAATCCGACGATACGGGTAGCCTGGTCTACGTGGGCATCCGCCATGATTTTCGCCTCGATGACCTGGCGCCCGGCAGTGTTGCGCTGCACTGAGCGAATCCAGGAATAGCCGAGATAGGGCTTGACTTCGCCGATCCGATACCCGGCCAGGAGGTAGCCCCCCTCCGAACTTTCGAATGAGTTGCTCCCCTGCTCGATGCGATTGAGCATCAACTGCACCTGTAACGGACCGTGATCGTAGACCACACCCAGCGAATAGTAGTCCGAACGCCGATCACGGGAAGCGAGGTAGCGCGAGGACGCCGCCGGATCGGGCGAGTAGGCCTGCAGGATGTCGCCGATGGGCAGATCGTTCTTGAAGGTGATGTTGGCGTAGCTCGCCCGAATTTGCCAAGCTGCGTACTGATATTCGACCGACGCACCAGTCATGGGCGAGCCGTCGATATCCCACTGGCGGTCTGCCAAGGGAATCTGACCATTGGAAAGACCGTAAAAGGCTTTGAAGCGAACGAGACTTTCACCGAGGGACAAGGCGTAAGCGGCGTCGCCACCATTGATGCTGTAGAAGGGCAAATACCAGAAATAGTCGCCAGGCGGGCGCACCGTCAGGTACGAATAGCCGACCCAGCGCGAGTCGGCCATCATGAAGAAGTCCGTACCCAGGCGCCCCAGGCGTAGCGTCGCGCTGGGCGTCGGTTCGTAACGGAGATAGGCCCAGGCGATCTCCGGGTTGTACGTGCGGTCGTAGCGATACTTGGCGGTTGCCTGGACCACAGCCGACAGCCGAGGATCAATCTGCCAGCTTCCCTGCAGGCCGAACACGCTGTCGTTGCGGCCATCCCAGTGCTTCCTGACACCACTCGGCTGCGACAGATCACGGACAAACTCCAGCTGATCGCTGGTTGTCCGGGCCATCCCAAATGTTCCGAAGCCTTGCAGGCTGAACGCCGAAGAACCGTCGGATGCAGCGACAAGAGACGAAAGCGCCAGGAAGCAACAAGCGCCAAGCAAGCACCTGAACGCACCTCCCCGTTTTCTCCCCTTCTTCATTCGCGCAAACTGCATGTCCATCCAGACTTCAGATACTTGAACTTATTGCCTCACCGGAAGCGTGAGGCGAGAACCACTCAGCTGGCTAGGCTGTCGGCAGGGCGATCTTGTTATCCGTGCTGAACTGGTAGTCCTTGAACACATGCTCGGCCGACAGCACCTGGTAACGACCGTCCTCAAGCTTAAGGGTCGTATCCTTCAGGCGATAGGTCAGGTGGCCGCAGGTCCAGATATCGAAATTGCGCATATGGGTGCACAGGCAGGTCTTGTCCCAAACCTTGACCTTCCGCGCTCCTGGATGCGCGGCGACTTCGCGGTTGTACGACGTGATGTAGGCGCATTTGCCATTGGCGTCGAGCAGGTAGCCGTAGGCTTCGCAGTTCGGACGGATACCGTCGCCGATACCCGGGCTGGACTTGATCATGCGCATCGGATAACCGGTCGGCGAAATCTGGTTGACCTCGATGTCGTCTTCGTCAGCCTTGAAATATTCCTGCTTGGCGTCATCCGGCAGACCGCACTCGCTGGTCACCGTGAAACGCGTGGCAACCTGAACGCCCGCAGCGCCCATTTCGAGGAAGCCGGCCGCGTCGGAGCCGGTGAAGATGCCGCCAGCGGGCAGGACAGGAATATTCAGGTTTTCGTCCCGGAGGTACTGGAGCACTTCGGCGACGATGGTGGCCAGGTCGTATTGCGCCCAGTCCATGCCGAAACCGAGATGGCCGCCGGCGAGCGGACCTTCGACGACGATGTAGTCCGGCAGACGGTTGGTGCGGGCGCTCTTCTTCAGGAACAGCTGCAACGCGCGAACCGAGGACACGATGATGCCCAGTTGCACGTCGCGGAAACGCGGATGATCCTCGATCAGCGCAAAGGACCCCAGATGCAGGCCGGCAGCCAGCGTGATGCCGTCGATGCCGGAATCCATGGCTGCCGTCATGCGGACCTTGAGCGTCTCCTTCGGCGCGTTCATGGTCAGTTTTTCCATGCAGTTGATGAAGACCAGGCCGCTGCCCTGCTTGCGGCTCATGGTGGCTTCGACGTGCAGCCGGGTGGCTTCCTCGAGACGGCCGAGGTCGAATTTGACCGCCGACTTGTCCTCGTTCTGGACGTTGTACTTGTAGAGCGCGAGCTTTTCCTTGACGTGCTTGGTTTCGTAGCGGCGATCGGAAACGGTGTTGATCATCGCATCCGAAATGTGCCCGACACCGCCCAAGCGGGCAGCCTCCAGGGCCAGGTCGGCCGTTGAAATATCAACCCCCATGCCACCGATCATGATCGGCACGAGCTCGTGCTTGCCAAGCCGCAAGCGGAAATCATCCACACGCTTCATCTTTGTCCTTATGGAAATCAGCCGAACAACCCCTCACCCTCGGCCAAGGATGGGATTTTACGCCATTGTGGGAAACGATGCGTGACCAGCCCGGTATAAATCAAGTTAGCGACTCGCGTCTGTCGTTAAACTTGCCACTTCGATTGTATTTTTTTCCTCCAGTTCATCATGTTTTCACCCACCCACCCGCTCTGGCTCGTCGGCTTCCGCCCCTTCTTCGCCCTCGCCTGCCTGGCCGGCCTGCTGCTGCCCATCGCTTGGGCGCTGATGTTCAGTGGCAGCCTGCCAGCCCCGAGCGCACCGTTCACCTCGGTACAATGGCACGCTCACGAGATGTTCTTCGGCTTCGGCTGGGCTGTACTGGGCGGATTTTTGCTCACTTCGACCAAGAACTGGGTCAACATCCGTGGCTATCACGGGCCGGCCCTGATGCTGCTCACCGCAGCCTGGCTCGTGGAGCGCCTGGGCATGAGCTTCGGTGGACAATGGCCGTTGCCGGTCGCCATGCTCGCCAACAATGCCTTTCTCGGCAGCATCGCCGCCATGCTGCTGTGGACGCTGGTCCGTTACCGCAGCCAGGACAGCTACCGCGACAATGCCTTTTTTATGGTCATGCTGCCAGCTTTCCTCATCGCCAAGTACCTGATGCTCTACGGCAACGATTTCCAGGCGGGCTACGGCATGGCCATCGCGCTGTTCCGCATGGCCTTTCTGGTCATGCTCGAACGCACCCTGACCGGCTTCATGAAGGCTGCCTTCCAGACCCAGATCCTGCGCCAGCCCAAGCTGGACATGCCGATCAAGCTGTTCGGCCTGCTGCTGGTACTCGAACCCTTCCTGCCCCGCCCGCTGACGGCCGGGTTGTCGCTGGCGCTTGCCATCCTGCTCGTCATCCGCTTCGTGTTCTGGAAGCCTCACCTCGCCTTCAGGCGCATCGACATCGGGATCATGTACATCGGCTACCTGGCCATCGTCGGCCAGTTGCTGATCGAGGCGCTCGGCCATGTCATGAACTTCGTGTGGGTCGGATCGGTATCGGTGCATCTGTTCACCTTCGGCGCCATGGG
>CAMKYP010000341.1 GCA_946477505.1 uncultured Dechloromonas sp.
GGCATGAAGCTGCAGCCGGGGCAGACGGTGATTTCCTTGCTGGTCGCCGAGTCCGACCAGCAGACCGTGCTGGTCGCTACCGAGAACGGCTTCGGTAAGCGCACCGTGCTCGCCGATTTCCGTCACTCCGGCCGCGGTACGCAGGGGGTCAAGGCGATTGCCGACTCCGAGCGCAACGGCGTGGTCATCGGCGCCAAGCTGGTCGACGACAACGACGAGGTGATGTTGATCACCACCGGTGGCGTGCTGATCCGTACACGCGTTTCCGAAATCCGCGGCATGGGCCGTGCGACACAGGGCGTGACCTTGATTTCGCTGGATGAAGGCGAGAAACTGGCCGGCTTGGAAAAGGTTGCCGAATCGGTGGCCGAGGTGGAAGCTGAGGCAGAGGCGGACGCTGCTGCTCCGGAGGCCTCCGATGCGACGCCGGTTGAGCAGCCTGCCGACAACAACGAAGGTGGAGAGGCCTGATGAGCCGTATCTGGAATTTCAGCGCTGGCCCGGCTGCGCTTCCCGAAGAGGTCCTCCGGCAGGCGCAGGAGGAACTGCTCGACTGGCACGGTGCCGGTTGCAGCGTGATGGAAATGAGCCATCGCGGCAAGGACTTCATGTCCATCCTCGAACAGGCCGAGGCCGACCTGCGCGAATTGATGGGCATCCCCGAGCAGTACAAGGTGTTGTTCCTGCAGGGCGGCGCGACGCAGCAGTTTGCGCAGATCCCGATGAACCTGCTGGCCGGTCGTTCGGCGGACTACATCGTCACCGGCTCGTGGTCGAAGAAGGCTTTCAAGGAAGCGCAGCGTATCGGCAAGGTGCGTTGCGCGGCGACGACCGAGGCGAGCAATTTCACCCGCCTGCCGTACGCCAACGAAATCCAGCTCGATCCGTTTGCCGCCTACCTGCACGTCTGCACCAACGAGACGATTCACGGCGTCGAGATTCCCGCCCATCGCATTGCCGACACGGGCGTGCCGCTGGTTGCCGACATGTCGTCGCACATTCTGTCGCGGCCGATCAATGTCGAGAAATTCGGCCTGATCTACGCCGGGGCGCAGAAGAACATCGGTCCGTCCGGCTTGACCTTGGTCATCGTGCATCGCGACCTGCTTGGCATGGCGCCGTTGACCATTCCGACGGTGATGGATTACGCCGTGATGGCGGAGAACGGCTCGATGCTCAATACGCCGCCGACCTACGGCATCTACATCGCCGGCCTGGTGTTCCAATGGCTGAAGCGCCAGGGCGGTCTGGAGGGCATGGCCGCGATCAACGATGAAAAAGCGCGCATCCTCTACGAATGCATCGACCAGTCCGGCGGTTTCTACGCCAACCCGATCGATCCGGATTGCCGCCCGGCGATGAACGTGCCCTTCGTGCTCGCCAATTCCGAACTCGATGCGGCTTTCCTGGCCGAATCCAAGGCCGCCGGTCTGGTTTCGTTGAAGGGCCACAAGTCGGTGGGCGGTATGCGCGCCTCGATCTACAATGCTGTGCCGCTGGCCGGGGTGCAGGCGCTGGTCGATTTCATGAACGATTTTGCCAAACGTAACGGGTAGAGGCATGAGCGATCAACCGCAGAACGATCTCCAGAAGGCGCTCGCCGGCGTGCGCGCCGATATCGACCGCATCGACGGCGATTTGCTCAAGCTCTTGAACGATCGGGCGCGTTGCGCGCAGCGAGTTGGCGAGATCAAGGCCGAATTTGGTGAAGCCGGGTTCATCTATCGCCCCGAGCGCGAGGCGCAGGTTCTGCGTCGCTTGCAGGAAGCCAACGCCGGACCGCTGCTCAACGAAAACATCACCTTCTTCTTTCGCGAAGTGATGTCGGCCTGCCTGTCGCTCGAACAGCCGCTCGGCATCGCTTTCCTGGGGCCGCTCGGCACCTTTTCCGAGTCGGCCGCTACCAAGCACTTCGGTCATGCCGGCCGTTTGCTGCCACAAAGCTCAATCGATGATGTTTTCCGCGAGGTTGAATCCGGGCATGCGCACTATGCCGTCGTGCCGGTTGAGAACTCGACCGAGGGGGCAGTCGGGCGGACCATGGATTTGCTGCTGCAGTCTTCGCTGAAGATTTGTGGCGAGGTGGTGTTGCGCATTCATCAGAACCTGCTGACCCGCGAAACCGATCTCGGCAAGATCACCAAGGTCTATTCGCATGCCCAGTCGCTGGCCCAGTGCCACGAGTGGCTGAACCGCATGCTGCCGCATGCGCAACGTATTTCCGTGGGCAGCAACGCCCAGGCGGCCCAGAAGGCTGCCGAGGAGTCCGGTGTCGCGGCCATCGCCGGCGAGGCAGCGGCGGAGCGTTATGACTTGCCCAAGCTGGTCGAGAACATCGAGGACGAGCCGAATAACACGACGCGCTTCCTGGTCCTCGGCAAACACGACGCCGGCCCTTCCGGGCGCGACAAGACTTCGCTGATCATGTCGGCGCCGAACCGGACCGGTGCGCTGCACGAGTTGCTGCTGCCGCTGTCGTCGGCCGGCGTGTCGATGTGCCGCCTGGAATCGCGCCCGGCGCGCAATGCCCTGTGGGAGTACGTTTTTTACGTCGATATCGAAGGGCATCGCGACGAGCCCGCGGTCAAGGCTGCCCTGGAAAAACTGGCCGGTTCTGCGGCCTACTTGAAAACACTCGGCTCCTACCCGGTCGCCGTCTATTGAGGATCGCGTCATGAGCCTTGCCGATCAAGCCCTGTCCTACGTCCGCGCCATCTCGCCCTACCAGCCGGGCAAGCCAATTACCGAACTGGCCCGCGAGATGGGCATTCCGGTCGACAGCATCGTCAAGCTGGCGTCCAACGAGAACCCGCTGGGCATGAGCCCCAAGGCCCGTGCTGCGGTCGAAAAGGCGATCAGCGGCATTGAACGTTATCCCGACCAGTTTGACCTGATCGCCAGAGTCGCGGAGCGTGCCGGCGTCGCGGAGAACCAAGTGGTTCTCGGCAATGGTTCGAATGACGTGCTCGACCTGATCGCCCGCGTGTTTCTGGCGCCGGGCCGCTCGGCGGTGTTCGCGCAGCATGCTTTCGCCGTCTATCCGCTGGCCACGCTGTCCACCGGCGCCGAATTGATCGCCACGCCGGCCAAGAACTACGGTCATGACCTTGCTGCCATGCGCGCAGCCATCCGTCCGGATACCCGCATTGTGTGGATTGCAAACCCGAACAACCCGACTGGCAATTTCCTGCCCTACGTCGAGGTGCGCGCCTTCCTCGAAAGCGTGCCCAAGGAGGTTGTCGTGGTGCTCGACGAGGCCTACAACGAGTACATCCCAGCCGCTGAGCACGTCGATACGGCGGCGTGGCTGAGGGAATTCCCGAACCTAGTTGTTTGCCGCACCTTCTCCAAGATTTACGGCCTGGCCGGTCTGCGCGTCGGTTATGCGCTGGCCTCGGCGGAGGTGGCCGACCTGATGAACCGCGTGCGCCAGCCGTTCAACGTCAACAATCTGGCATTGGCCGGAGCGCTGGCCGCGCTTGACGATGGCGAATTCCTGCAAGCCAGCTACGAACTGAATCGTGCCGGCATGGCGCAGATTGTCGCCGCGCTGGAACGCCTGAAGCTGGAATACATCCCGTCGTACGGCAATTTCGTGACCTTCCGCGCCGGCGACGGTGCAGCGGTCAATCAAAAATTGCTCAAGCAGGGTGTCATCGTTCGTCCGATTGGTGGCTACGGTCTGCCGGAATGGCTGCGCGTGACGATCGGTACCGAGCGTGAGAACGCCCGTTTCATCGAGGCCCTGGAAAAGGCACTGTAAATGGAAGCCGGATTGCCCGAGTTCGGCAAGGTCGTCATCTTCGGCACCGGCCTCATTGGTGGCTCGTTCGCACTCGGCCTCAAGGAGGCGGGGGCGGTCGAGGAAGTGGTCGGTTTCGGGCGAACGCCGGCTACCCTGCGCAAGGCGCAGGAGCTCGGTGTCATCGACCGGGCCGGGATCAATCCGGCGCATGAAATCGGCGATGCCGATATCGTCCTGGTAGCGACGCCAGTGGCGCAGATGCCGGAGATTTTCGAGCGAATCGCGCCCTATCTTGGTCCGAACACCATCGTTACGGATGGCGGGTCGACCAAGGGCGATGTGGTTGCAGCGGCGCGCGCGGCGTTCAAGGGGCATATCGGCAAATTCGTGCCGGCCCACCCCATCGCCGGTGCCGAGAACAGTGGCCCTGCTGCGGCGCGATGGGATCTCTATCAAGGCAAAAAGGTCGTGGTGACGTCGCTGCCGGAAAACAACGACGAGCGCCTCGACCGCATCAAACGCGCCTGGTCGCTGTGCGGTGCCGATATCTACGAACTGACGCCGGAAATGCATGACCGCGTCTTCGCCGCCGTCAGCCACCTGCCGCACCTCCTGTCGTTTGCGCTGGTCCATGACCTTGCGGTGCGTGACGATGCCGATCTGTTCTTCACCTTTGCGGCATCCGGCTTCCGCGATTTCACACGCATCGCCGCCAGTCATCCGGAGATGTGGCGAGACATCTGTTTGGCCAATAGAGAGGCTCTGTTGGGGGAGCTTGATTCCTACAGGGCCCAGCTTGATGCGTTGTGTGTCGCCTTGGCGAACAACGATGGCGAAGCACTTGAGAATACCTTCAGCGTCGCTCGGCAAGCCCGACGTA
>CAMKYP010000342.1 GCA_946477505.1 uncultured Dechloromonas sp.
CCTGCGAATCGGAAAACCCCACGTTGGCGGGCGAGTTGCGTCAGAAGGCGCTTGAAATCGAAGGTCGCTAACCAGCGACAGCGAACGCCCGGTTTTAGCCGGGCGATTTTTAACCATCCCTGCAAAGTAAGTAGTCCGGCACACATCGGAGAAAGATGATGCACCCAGTCATTCAGAAAACGCTTGGCGGCCTATCGTCCAAGTATTACTTTCGGCAAATGTTTTTCAGCTTCGCAATCGGCGCTTTGGTCTATTCGCTGGTGTTGAATAACGCACATCAAGCACAGCCCAGTTTGTGGATCTTAGCTGTGTTCAATCTGCTTCTTTATCCATATTCACGATTTGTTTACGAGAGCATCGTCGGATTCATCCTGGGCGAAAATGTGTTTTTCGTTAATGGAAAGTTTCTACTGATATCGAAGCTTGTCACCATGCTAATGTGCTGGTGGCTTGCGGTTCTTATCGCGCCCATTGGCCTTGTCTATCTCTACATTCACCATTCAAAGGCCTAAGTTTAATTTTCTGGGCTCTTCGGAAAATCGCGTGGAAATTGAATGATGCGCCGCTCCATAATTGACTGGAGATAAACACAAGATGACACTGACTCACAAAGAACTTTGCTCTTTGGCGGTGGCGTGGCTTCAGCGTCCAGCAAGTCGGTCTGGCCCCGGTTGTACGGTTGCCATTTCAGAAACATCGAACTGGATTAACGGAGAAATTCCGGATGCAATCGGCTGGCGGCCCTACCGGCAGGAGCGAAGCGGGTCGGTGGTTGTCGAGGTCAAGGTTTCCCGCGCTGACTTTCTGGCGGATGCCAATAAGCCGCATCGCCAGGATGGCAGCGGAGGCATGGGCGCATATCGCTACTTCATGGCGCCGGAAGGGATTCTGCGCGTTGATGATCTTCCGCCAAAGTGGGGGCTGGTCGAAATCAATAATCGCGGACACCTGAAGGTTCTGGCCGGACATGTGCTGCTTGGCTATCGAGACGAAGATACGTGGCGGCACGAGCACAACCAATATGCGGAAATTTGTACTCTTGCCATGACCCTGAATCGTGTAGGCGACCCGCAGAAGCTCCAAGACCGTCTGAGGGAAATGAGCAATCAATTGAGCAGGCTTGCCAAGCGAAATGACGAACTAACAAAACGTAATGCGGACATGTCGCGTGACCTATTCCTGCTCAGAAACGCTAACGATTCGGCGTCCGCAGAGGCAAGGCCCAGACGAAAAACAGTCGCCAATACCGATGGTGCAGCGCACCGTCCATAACAACATTCCACACGAAAAACCGAATAGCCATTTAGTGACTTCTCCCGGCACTTGGCGCAAGTGGAGTGGTAATCCCCCCGGCCAATAAAGGCGGTCAGAGGTAGAATTTTCTCGTAAAGGGAGAGTTCTGCATGAAGAAGTCGAAGTTTTCGGACAGCCAGATCATCGAGGCGTTGAAGCGGGTCGAGGGTGGGCTATCGGTGCCGGAGTTGTGCCGGGAGTTGGGAATCAGCTCGGCGACGTTCTACAAATGGCGGGCGAAATACGGCGGCCTGGACGTGTCCATGATGGCCCGGATGAAGGAGTTGGAAGCCGAGAATGCGCGGCTCAAAAAGATGTACGCCGAGGAGCGCCTGAAGGCGGATATTCTGAAGGAGTACCTGGGAAAAAAGTAGGTCGGCCATCTCGCCGGCGTGAGATGGCCAAGGAAGTGGTGGCCGGAAAGCGAATTTCGATCCGCTTGGCCTGCGACATTTTCCAGGTGAGCGAGACCTGCTATCGGTATTCGGCCAAGAAGAATGCCGAGAATGAGGAAATCGCCGACTGGCTGATGCGGCTAACCGACAACCACCGCAACTGGGGATTTGGGCTGTGCTTCCTGTACCTGCGCAACGTGAAGGGCTTTGGTTGGAATCACAAGCGGGTGTATCGGATTTACCGGGAGTTGGAATTGAATCTGCGGATCAAGCCCAGGAAACGGCTGGTGCGGGAGAAACCGGAACCGCTGGCCGTGCCGACTGCCATCAACCAGGTGTGGTCTATGGATTTCATGCATGACCAGCTCGAAGACGGGCGCTGTTTCCGGTTGTTCAATGTGATCGATGACTTCAACCGGGAAGCCCTGGGCATCGAGATCGATTTCTCGCTGCCGGCCGAGAGGGTGATCCGTGCCCTGGAGCAGATCATCGAATGGCGGGGGAAACCAGCCGCCATTCGATGTGACAATGGCCCGGAGAACATCAGCGGCCTGGTGCAAAACTGGGCAGAAAAGCGGCAGATCAAGATGGATTACATCCAGCCGGGCAAGCCCCAGCAGAACGCCTACGTCGAGCGCTTCAACCGGACAGTGCGCTACGAGTGGCTATCGCAATATTGCTGGGCAGACCTCGATGAAGTCCAGCTCTTCGCCACCCAGTGGATGTACGACTACAATCACGACCGCCCAAACATGGCCTTGGGCGGCATCACGCCAAAACAGCGGCTGGCCATGGCCGCGTAGCTCTACTTCTGATCGCCCCTAATTCTGGGGGGATTACCGAGTGATTGCGGGAACAAATAACTGCTGCAATGGAAAAGCTATGGCATGTTTTGTCACAAAATTCCAGCCAATACCGATTGCTTGGCAAGCGTATCATTGCGCCCGACGCTAATCCTGATTGCTGAGTCTTGCGCCATTGCCCGGACGGTGTTGCAATCTTTAACGCCAGTCGCCAATAACCAAAGAGGAAGAGCAATGACGCCTCAATTCGAAATTATCCCACTGGATCAGATCACCGATTCACCGGTCGCCGCACCGCCGGCCGATAACGATTTCATTGAACGGTTGGCGGAATCAATCCAATACTTGGGTTTCATCGAACCTCTTGTAGTTCGGGTGGTACCGGGTGGCTACGAAATGATTGCTGGCCACGCACGTTCGGTTGCCCTTCGGAGGCTTGGGCACGCTACGGCCCCTGCGGTTGTTATGAATTTGAATGACAGCAATGCGTGGGCAGCCGTCGCCGCCTCATCTTTCGTGCGGCAACAACGGGCTAGCGATTTCGATTTATGGCGCCAACTTTCAAAGCTGGAGGCCTCTGGTGCGTTCAAAACCAATCGCGAACTGGCAAGTGCCCTTGGCCGTTCCCCTTCAGAGTTAGGGAAGCTGCGCGCGTTCGCGAAGTTGCCGAAACCTGCGTTCGATATCCTTGACGCTCAACCTGGGCTGATTGACATGGCGACAATGGACCAACTCGTTTCCACCGGCCTTATCAACCAAAGTGATTTGGTGATGAATGCAATAACACAACTTGCAATTGGTCGAATTAAACGTCCAGGCGACATGTTGGCATGGATAACGAAACGGTGTACACCAAAATAAATGGGGGGTGCAACCGCGCAATTTTGCCGTGATATAGTTTCGCGACTTATTGTTTCGTCATGTTGCGTTCATGAAGTTACCGCTACTCATTATTTTGCCGCTGCTCAGTGGGCCGACATTTGCTGATTGGTACCTGGTTGAAGCGGGATGCATCAAACTTAAAAACAATGAAACGCCTGAGTGTGGAATCGCGTTTCGTTGACCACCCAATCGCACTCTACTGAGCATGATTGCACAACTCATTGAAGCATGGCGAAGGCTTTGCCGAACCTTGCGTCTACGCAAACGGGCGAACTATGTTTTTTGGCAATACCTGCGCTCTGATCATGAATCTTGGAAAGCGAAATGGTATTGCAGATACAGTAATCGACTTGAGCGTTTGAAGTCTCGGCGCTCTCCTTGGAGAGAGTGACTAAGTTGCAGCACGGTGCCACTATTGGGGCACCGTCACTTGGCGATGCCCAAGAACACCGCCAAACAACGTTCCACCTCCACCAGCGCATCCGCATCAATGCGCCCGAAGGCTGGCCCAACCTTATCCCGCTTCACCGTCATGGCCTTGTCCACCATGACTTGTGAAGGCTTCTGCAAGCCGTTCTCCGCATTCGGCTGAACCGTGATGCGCAACAGCGGTGCGGCAACAAGCGTACTTGTCACCGGCAACACGGTAGCGGTGGCGTGCTCGTCGAACTGGTCGGCCTGAATCATTAAGGCGGGTCTTGGTTTGCCGAAGTCGCCTTGCATGGCGATGGTCACGAAATCGCCTCGCCTCATTCGGTCCAGCCATCCACGTCTGCCAAGGCTTCGTCCATGAAGTGCTGCATATCGGTGTCGGCCACGTCTGCTTGAGCGGCAAGGCGGGACTGTCGGCGGCATTCCTCGGCAAAGTTGGGGCGGCGAGTATCCGGCACCCAAATTTGCACCGGGCGAAGTCCCGCCATGCGCAGCGTGTCGCGGTGCTTTTGAACTCGTGAATTAACATGTGCCATGCTGGCCTCCTTTAGAGTTGCATGTAACAGTCTACGCCCGCTTTTTGTTACATGCAACAGCGGCCGAATTTTCGGCGGTTCCCGCTTACAACCCCATAATGGGTAGTCAAGTCGGCGAGGTTGCCCGGTCAGGAGTGATGCGTTTGGGTGGTCAACTGAATGAAGATTTCGCACCTGAGGATCAGGTTGGCATGGTTTGCTCCGATCAACAGTGTTCCATCCAGAGTTTCAGTAAGGATGGCGTCAACAGCAAAATTGCTACCTATTCGGATCGTATTAATGC
>CAMKYP010000343.1 GCA_946477505.1 uncultured Dechloromonas sp.
GGCTACATCCTGACCAATTTCCACGTCATCGACGGCGCCGACGACATCCAGGTCTCGCTCAACGACGGCAAGACCTACAAGGCCAAGGTGATCGGCAGCGATCCGGAATCCGATCTCGCCGTTCTGCAGATCAAGGCCGACAAGCTGCCGGCCATCACTTTCGGCCAGATGGACAGCCTGCGCGTCGGCGATGTCGTGCTCGCCATCGGCAACCCCTTCGGCGTCGGGCAAACGGTAACCATGGGCATCGTGTCGGCACTCGGCCGCTCACATCTCGGCATCAACACCTTCGAGAATTTCATCCAGACGGATGCCGCCATCAATCCGGGGAATTCCGGCGGTGCCCTGGTCGACAGCGAGGGACACCTGGTCGGTATCAATACCGCCATCTACTCGCGCAGCGGCGGCTCACTCGGCATCGGCTTCGCCATCCCGGTTTCCAGCGTTCGCAGCATCATGGAGCAGATCATCCGCACCGGTTCGGTCACCCGCGGCTGGATCGGCGTCGAGGCCCAGGAAATCACCCCGGAACTGGCCGATTCCTTCGGCTTGCCGAGCACCGAAGGCGCGCTGATCGCCGGCGTCGTCCGCGGCAGCCCCGCCGACGCGGCCGGCATCCGCCCCGGAGACATCCTGCTCTCCGTCAACGGCAAGCCGGTCAAGGACCCGCAGGTCATGCTCGACCTGATCGCCGCCCTCACCCCGGACGAGCGTGCCACATTCCGCCTGCGCCGCGACAAGGGCATCGTCGAGCTTCAGGTCCGCATCGGCAAGCGCCCCGCCATGCGCACGGAGCGAGAATAAACCGCGCCATGTGTCAGCTCCTTGGGATGAATTGCAACGTCCCGACAGACATCTGTTTTTCCTTCAGCGGATTCCAGGCCCGTGGCGGCGGCACCGACGTCCACTCTGACGGCTGGGGTATCGCCTTCTTCGAAGGCAAGGGCACGCGACTGTTTCTCGACCCACAACCATCGAGCACCTCGCCGGTAGCCGAACTCGTCCGCCATTACCCCATCCGCTCGAAGAATGTCATCGCCCATATCCGCAAGGCGACGCAGGGTTCTGTCGGGCTGGAAAACACCCACCCCTTCATCCGTGAGCTATGGGGGCGTTACTGGATATTCGCCCACAACGGAAACTTGCTCGACTTCACGCCAGAGCTCGACAGCACTTTCATGCCGGTCGGCCTGACCGACAGCGAACGCGCCTTCTGCTGGTTGCTCCAAGAACTACGCGGCCGCTTCGGTAGTAGCGCGCCGGAATGCAGCACACTGTTCGATGCGGTCCATCAGCTGACGCTGGAGATCAGCCGGCACGGCGAATTCAACTTCCTGCTCTCGAACGGGGACTGCCTGTTTGCCCACGCCTCGACCAAGCTGAGCCACATCATTCGCCAGGCACCGTTTACCGAAGCCCACCTCAAGGACCAGGACGTCACCGTCGACTTCAACGACCTGACGAATCCGAGCGACCGGGTTGCCGTTATCGCTACCCAGCCGCTGACCGACAACGAAACCTGGACCGATATGGCGCCAGGAACACTCTGGTGGTTCGAGGAAGGAACAGCGATCAAGACCCTGACGACCCGCCCGGGCCCAATGAAAAAACCGGCCTGATCGGGGCCGGTTACGGGTTGCACCTGAGACCACCAGGAGTCGTCTCAGGATAGCTTGCGAAACTCCTCTTCTGCCTTGTCCATCTCGGCATCCGTTGCGCCCTCCGAGGCACCGGCAAGGCCCGCTTCATTCTTTTGGCGAGGAGAGACCAAGCGTGCCGCCAAAATACCCAGTTCGTAGAGCAGACACATCGGAATCGCCAGCGCCAGTTGCGACACCACGTCAGGCGGCGTCACCACCGCGGCGACGACGAAGGCACCGACGATGAAGTAAGAGCGCCACTCCTTGAGCTTTTCGACGGTGACGATGCCGAGCTTGACCAGCACGACCAGCGCCACCGGCACCTCGAAAGTGATGCCGAAGGCGAGGAACATGGTCATCACGAAAGACAGATAGGCTTCGATATCCGGCGCTGGCGTAATGCTTTTCGGCGCGAAACTGGCAATGAAACTGAACACCTGCCCGAATACGAAGAAGTAGCAGAAGGACATGCCTGCAATGAAAAGCAAGGTGCTGGAAATGATCAGCGGAATACCCAGACGCTTCTCATGAGCATACAGACCGGGTGCGATAAAGGCCCAGGCCTGAAAAAGGATGTACGGCAAGGCCAGTATGAAGGCAACCATCGCCGTGACCTTGAGCGGCACCATGAAGGGGGTGATGACACCAATGGCGACCATCTTGGTTCCTTCGGGCAGGGCCTTGGTCAGTGGTGCCGCCAGGATGTCGTAGATTTCACCCGGGCCGGGATAGAGACACAGAATGCCAAGCACCACCGCGATGGCGATCAGGCTACGCAACAAACGGTCGCGCAACTCGACGAGGTGCGAGATGAAAGAATCTTCCTGAACTTCGCTCATGCGGTGGGTTTGCCCGTCGTATCGCCGGCCTGCGGCAGGCCCTCGGCCAGCTTGGCGGCGGATTGCAACTCGGCCACGGCTTCCTGTGCGGGCGCCTCGATGGCCGAACGCGCGGAATCGTATTCCTTGCGCACCGATTCCTCCATGGCACGGGCAGAATCGGTGACCTGCGTCTGCAACTTTTTCAACTCGTCGAGCTGAATTTCGCGATTGATGTCCGACTTGACGTCACTGACATAGCGCTGGGCTCGGCCAAGCAAATGGCCGAGCGTGCGCGCCACCTTGGGCAGACGCTCGGGACCGATGACAATCAGCGCCACGACACCGATCACCATCAATTCGGAAAAGCCGATATCAAACATAGTTGTCAGTAGTTAGTCACTAGTTTTAGCCAGAGGCCAAGACTAGCGACTCATGACTAGCCTTTCGTCTTTTCCTTGACTTCGACGTCGATGGTCTGGCCACCGACCTGCTGCGCCGGCTTGGCTTCTTCTGCCGGTTTGTCGGCATTGGCTTCCTTCATGCCATCCTTGAAGCCCTTTACCGCACCGCCCAGATCCTGCCCGACGTTACGCAGCTTCTTGGTACCGAAAATGAGCATGACGATGACCAGAACGATCAGCCAGTGCCAAATGGAAAAACTGCCCATGGTTTGTCTCCTAGATACGTTTCAGCATGGGGCCGACCGGGTCCGGACCGCCCACGATGTGCGCGTGCAGGTGCGGCACTTCCTGCTGCCCCACACGACCTGTGTTAATGATCACCCGGAAACCATCCGGGC
This sequence comes from uncultured Dechloromonas sp., assembly GCA_946477505.1. Classification (GTDB taxonomy): domain Bacteria; phylum Pseudomonadota; class Gammaproteobacteria; order Burkholderiales; family Rhodocyclaceae; genus Azonexus. The sequence continues at coordinate 3,261 of CAMKYP010000343.1, forward strand.
TGCCTTGAGCCACCGCAATTTCATTGGCCTTGGCCAGAATTTTGCCGAGAACGAGGGTATCTTCCGCCGTCGCCGTCGCCAGCGAGGTGATGTGCTTCTTCGGAATCACCAGCACATGCACCGGACGAGCGGGATTGATGTCGTTGAAGGCGAGGATATCCTCATCCTCGTAGACCTTGGTAGAGGGGATTTTCCCTGCAACGATCTTGCAGAAGAGACAATCGCTCACTTTTGGCCCCGCGATGCCTTCTCATCGATACCGGAAATCCCTTCACGGCGGCGCATTTCCTGTGACACATCCTCGATACCCATGTCATAGAACGCCAGCAGGACCAGGATGTGATAAATCACGTCTGTCGATTCGCGAACGATGTTGAGGCGCTTGCCATCCTTGCCGGCCATGATCAGCTCGGCGCACTCCTCGCCGATTTTCTTCAGGATCGAATCCGGTCCGTCGGCGAACAGCTTGGCGGTATACGACTTTTCCGGATCGGCATGGCGACGGGAGGCCAGCGTCTCGGAAAGACGGTGCAGGATGTCATGCGTGCTCATTGGTAGATTTCCTTCGGGTCTTTCAAAACCGGATCAACGGGAACCCAGCGATCCCCGTTCAACTCATTGAAGAAGCAGCTTTCGCGACCGGTATGACAGGCAATACCGCCCACTTGTTCGATCGAAAGCAGCAGGACGTCGCCGTCGCAATCGGTGCGAATGGCCTTCACTTTCTGGAAATGGCCGGATTCCTCGCCCTTGCGCCAAAGACGCTTTCTTGAACGCGACCAGTATACCGCGTTGCCGCAGGCGATCGTTTCCTGTAGCGACTCGCGGTTCATGTAGGCGAACATCACGACACGACCATTTTGGTCCTGCGCAATGGCAGGAATCATGCCGTCGGCGTCCCATTTCAAGGCGGTCAGCCAGTCGAGAGCGTTGTCGAGATCGCTCACAGGCGGACTTCGATACCGCGCGCCGCCATGTATTCCTTGGCTTGGCGCACGGTGTATTCGCCAAAATGGAAGATGGACGCTGCCAGAACGGCATCAGCGCGTCCCTCGGAAACGCCATCGGCCAAATGCTGCAGGTTGCCGACACCGCCGGAAGCGATGACCGGAATGCGAACAGCATCAGAGACGCCACGCGTCAACGGCAGATCGAAACCCTTCTTGGTGCCGTCGCGGTCCATACTGGTGAGCAGAATTTCGCCGGCGCCCAGCGACTCGACCTTTTTCGCCCATTCGATGGCATCGAGCCCGGTATCGTTGCGGCCGCCGTGCGTAAACACATGCCATTTGCCCGGCGCGACTTGCTTGGCGTCGATGGCGA
>CAMKYP010000344.1 GCA_946477505.1 uncultured Dechloromonas sp.
CCCCGGCGACGGCCAGCCCCAGCCCTGACAGCAACAGCAGCCCTTTGCCTCGACCGCTTTTCCCCGGGGGCAAGGCGCGAATTTCCCGCTGCAGGCTCTGGCGCGCCAAGTCGTCGGGGCGCTTGGCCTCGAGATTGCGCAGCATGTCGTTGATCAGACTCATGTCACCACCATCCGGTCGACGCGGCACCTTCGGTATCGCCGGCTGCCTGACGCACGTGCCGGGCGCCGACAGTGTGCTTGCCTTCGCCATAGACCGCCAGCAGCGCCTTGTGCGCCAGGATGTTGAGCAGGCGCGGCGTGCCGCGACTGGCCCGGTGCAGACAACGGACTGCGCGCGGCCCGAACAGGCTTTCGCCGCGATAGCCCGCCACCCGCATCCGGTGCGCCAGATAATTCGCCACTTCCTCGCGTGCCAGTCCACCCAGCCGATAATGAAAGGCGATGCGCTGGAGCAACTGGCGTACCGACGGCTCGGCCAGCTTGCGATCCAGCTCGGGCTGGCCGAAGAGAATGATCTGCAGCAGCTTGCGCTTCTCCGTTTCCAGATTGGACAGCAGGCGCAACGACTCCAGTGTCTCCAGCGGCATGGCCTGCGCCTCGTCGATGCAGACCACCACCTGCCGCTCGGCCGCCGCATGGCTCAACAAGGCCAGGTTGACGCTCTTCAGCAGATGATAATCGTCGGCCTGGGCATCGACCTCGACCGCCAATTCCTCGGCCAGCGCCAGCAAGAGCGTGCGCGGCGCCAGATAGGGGTTGGGCAGGTAGGCGGAGACACTGCCTTCCGGCAAGGCTTGCAGCAACCGCCGGCACAGCAGCGATTTGCCGGTGCCGACCTCGCCGGTGATCTTGATGAAGCCCTCACCGCTGTTCAGCGCGACGAGGAGCGTATTGAGCGCCTCCTGATGGCTGCGCGTGATGACCGTGAAGCTGGTATCCGGCGTGATGCTGAAGGGCAGCTCGGTCAGCCCGAAATGATCGAGATACAACGCTAAGCGCTCCCGCTGACGCTTACTGCCATTCGAAATTCCGCTGCTGGCGCGGATCGAGCGCCTGCATGCGTTCCTGTGCCTCCCCTGCGGCCGTTCGCCAGGACTCCTCTCCCTTGATGACGGTCGAGCGCATCAGGATGACCAGTTCGCGCTTGCGGTTCAGCACGCTTTTCTGACCGAACAGCGCGCCCACTCCTGGTACGCCGCTGATGCCCGGCAAGCCGTTGCGGCTGGTGGTCTGCTCCTGGCTCATCAGGCCGCCGATGGCGACGATGCTGCCATCCTGGACGCGGACGATGCTGTCGGTTTCGTTAAGCGTGCTGGATGCCAGCGGCAGTGTGTACGTTCCCAGGCTTCCAAGATTGACAGTCTTGGTTTTTTCCTCGACCACGCTGACCTGTGGATGCACGTGCAAAATGATGTTGCCGTCGTCATCGATCTGCGGCGTTACGTCGAGGGCGATGCCCGAGAAGAAGGGTTGCAGCGTGATGTTCGGCGTCACCACATTGCTGCCGCCGGCCGTTCCGGTCGTCACGTTGGTGCTGATACCGGTGACGAAGTAGTCGTCGGTCCCTACCTTGAGAACGGCCTTCTGGTTGTTGGTCGTCGCAATGCGCGGGCTGGACAGAACCTGCACGTCGCCCTGCCCCTCCAGGAAGGAAAGCAGCGCGGCGAAATTGTTCGACTGGAAGGTCAGGCCGAAGAAGCCGTTGCCCGTAGTGCCAGTCGCCAACCCGCCGTTGCTGCCCGGACGCGCGGCTACCGAGGTACCGGCGGTGATGCCGGTCGCCGAAGCGCCAATGGTTCCCGACCCGGCCAGCACGGCGTTCGGCGCCGAGACACCCAATGAGAAGCGATTGGCCACGCCGCCGAACTGGCTCCAGTTGATACCCGTCTGATACGTATCGTTGAGCGACACCTCGATGATCTTGGCTTCCAGCATGACCTGCCGCTCGACCATCAGCTGTGTGGCTTTCAGATAATCCTCGACCCCTTTCAGCTCCGCTGGCGAGGCCTTGACGAGAACGACGCCGGATGTCGGGTTGATGATCACGTTGCGGCCATCCTGATTGCCGACGATGGTATTCAGCGCCAGGCCGAGCTCCTTCCAGAAATCATAGTCCGAGGTCGTCTGCACGCGAGCGCTATCGACTGCGCGCTGCGTCATTCCGCCCGTCGTTCCGCCGGGCACAACCGGCGCAGTACTTGTTCCAGTCTGGTTTGCCATCGGATTCGACGTTGTCGGCGAACTACCGGTGACACGCATGTCGCTGGAGCCTACCCGGCGATTGGCCAGGTAATTGATCTTGAACATCCGCGTCTGGACCGTATTCGGCTGCACAAAGATACGGCTACCCTGGATGCGGTAGGCATAACCGTAGACATCATGCAACGTATCGAGCGCTTCGCGGACCGTCGTGTTCTTCAGGTTGAGGCTGACCGTACCCGACAGATCGGGCGGAAAGAGCATGCTGTACTGCGTTCCCGACACCAGGGCATTCAGCACCTGGGCGACCGGCGCATTGTTGACCGCCAGGTTGAAACGCGGCTCCGGCTTGGCCGGGGCCGGCTGATCGAGCTGCAAAGGCGGCACCATGGCCTGCCCCACCACATCACTCTGCGAACGCGCCGGCTTGCTGTTGGCTGCCGCTCCCATATCCTGACCAGCCCGGTCGAAAACATCACCGCGCCGCGCATGCTGGTTACTGCACGCAGCCAGCAACAGTGCCGACATGGCCACAATCAATATCTTGCTCATGGGAGCCCCTTTACTTGCCCTGCCTTGGCCGCCTTGCCGGCAGCTGGCGTCACGATCATCTGTTTTTGGACGTCGGGAGTCAGATACAGATGCGTCACGCCATCTGCTCCCTGCAGCACCGCCTCGCGCTCGTTGAGGCGGACCAGGGTCGCACCGCCCAGCTTGCCCCCCAGCACCACCGTCTTGCCGCCAATCACGGCCACCGGCCTACCACCCTGTGGCATCAGCACCGATTGCAGGCGAAGGGCTCCAGCCGCGCCATCTGCACCATCCACGGCCCCCTCGGCCTGCACCATCCAATTGGCCGGCGGGCGGGTCGGGTCGGCAGACTGCGCCATTACTGCCGGGCAGAAGGCAATACCAAGGAGTACGAACAGTCTCATAACGCCAACCATGTCTTGTCCGGGCTCAAGGTATAGACGACCAAGCTCATTTCGGCACGCGGATAGTCGATCACACGATAGCTGAGTTGGCCCCAAAGCAGTTTCTGCTGCAGTTTCTCGAGCTGGGTGAGATAAGCCTGCAACTGCCCGTAGTTTCCTTCCAAGCGAATCTCGACCCCGTGCCGAAACAGATCGAAACTGCGCTCCGCCGGCTTGGCGTCGCCTTCCTTGATCGTCGCCTCCGGCAGAACGCTTTGCGGTGCCAGGGTCTTCAGGCTGACCAGCCGCAAGCCGGCATGGCGGGACAACAGGCTTTCGAGCAAGCCATTCATTTGCTCGGGGCGCACGAGAACCGAACTGAACTGGCGCAGTTGCTCGTCCAGCTTGCCGCGCTCGGCCGTGAGCGCAGCCAGGTCGGCCTTGCGACCGGCATCAGGATCGACAGCCAACTGCTGCTGCATACCCGCCACTTCGACCTGCAGGCGGGCCACGTTGGCGCTTTCGCCGGCCAGCGTCGCTTCCATACCCTTGGCGCGCGCACTCTGGGGATCAACAAACAACGTGTATCCGATCAGCAAGGGGCCGAAAGCAACCGCCAAGGCAATCAGCAAGCGCTCGCGCTGCGTCATGGCGACGTAACGCTTATTCAGGCGAGACCAGGACTGACGCACGTTCATCGCGCCTTCTCCGGCTCGGTACGCAGCACAAACTCCGTGTAGCGCGGCAGCGGCGGTTGGGCAGCAGCCTTTGCCGCCACCGGCGCGACAGAGGATGCGGCCTCGCGCTTTTCGGCGGCCGGATCGACTGCTTTCATGTCGAGCGTTGCGAAGCGCCGTCCGGCAAAGGCCGGTTCTGCATTCAGGCGACCGATATAGGTAGGCAAGAGCGCAGGGTCGGTCAAACGCCCGCGAATTTCAACATTCTTTTCGGCAAAGCCGAAGCCAGTCAGCCATACACCCTCGACCACCTGACGCGAAAACCCCTGGAACAAGCCCGAATACGCCTGGCTGGTCGGCAGATCGCCCTGCGCCACGATATTCAGCACCTGCTGGCGCTGGGCCACGCCCGTTCTGGCCGCCTCAAGCAATTGGTCGAGCAGCGCATCGCCCTTGCGCTCACCCAGACGCTGGCCGAGCGATTGCACCTGTTGCTGCAAGGCGGCCAACTCGCCGCGCACAGCACCCTCGCGCGCCCTCAAGCCATCGAGTCGCCACGCCGCCATGCTGGCCAACACCACCACGGCCAACAGCCCCACCAATCCGGCGCCGGCCACAACCGGCAAGGCGAGCCAGTCGAAGCGCGGCCTCAGCTCCGGGAGCAGCAGGTTGATCTGCTGGCTCACGCGTCGCTCCTCAGCGCGGCGCCGATGGCCAGCAGGCTTTGCGCCTGTCGCTCGCTCGAACGCAGCTCGGGAATGCCATCGAAGCC